>PLAY01000168.1 GCA_003134375.1 Limisphaerales bacterium
ATTAGCTGGACACGAGTGCGCAACAGCACGGCCCTGCCATCTGGAATATCTGCCGGTTCTCAATTGAAGCAACCGGCACCGCTTCAACTCTTTTTGAAATTCCACGCTGAATCGAGCATCTCCTTCGTAAGAATGAATGTTATTGGTCCACGTTTGTTTGGTTGCGAACGGCTTGAATCACCCGGATGCGAAACCCGCAAAAGTTGTAGCACCGGCCCGGACATTGTCAGCAACAATTTTTCCAATGCCAAAACACCCGTTTGGTCCACGGCCATTGACGTGACCGTGATGAGGAAAAGAACTCAATGCTTCACTTCACAACAGGAACCGAAGGCGCAGCCTGATTTTTGGTTCCACGGCAGCTTTGCCAGCAACAGGCCCATGCCGCACCAGTCGTTGATGCCGGCAAAGACGAGTCCCGCGCCCACAAACGCCGACAGGACGATGAACGCGGGATGAATAAAATACGCCAGCAACACGCCGGTCAACACCAGTGATCCGGCGACAATTCGCACCTGGCGTTCGAGGCTGATGACCCTGGCGGCGTCGCGGGTCACCGGCAGCCCGGCCTCAATCCACGCCTGCGTGCCGCCTTCGACGACGATGCCTTGATCGAATCCTTCCCGGGCGAATTGTTCCGCCGCCTTGGTGGCGCGTGCGCCCGAACGGCAAAGGAGATAAACCGGCTGGCCTTTGGGCAGTTGGCCCGCGTCAAACAGCGCCTTCGGCGAAAGTTGGTCGAGCGGCACATTGCGCGCCTGCGGGACATGCACCTCCGCGTATTCCACGGGTGTGCGAACATCCAGCAACGGCAGACCGGGTTGGGTGGCCAGAAGTTTTTGAAGTTCAGCCGGAGCGATGGTTTTCATATCAGTGGCTGCAATATATCATTTGTGCGCGGCAAGTGAAGTTGGATTGGTGGGGACGGACCAGGCGCAACCGGACACTGCCACCAATGCACGATGCCGCGTCCGCGTGGAACGCCGGATTCATCCGGCAGGTGTGCAACCGGCGCGTGTTGCTGCCGGATAAATCCGGCGTTCCGGTGGTGGTGTCGAGGTGCGCCCGGCCGGGCCGCGCGCATTTGAAGGAGGCCGATTTCGAACGTTCGTTTGCGTTTTATCAAGACGGCGATAATTCCGATGCTATAATGGCTTCGTGAGCGGGCGATGATTAAAAACCAAACCTGACCAACCATGAAAGTTCTCTTCCTCGGCGGCACCGGCATCATCAGCACGGCCTGCGCCCAACTGGCGGTGGCGCGTGGATTTCACGTCACCCTGCTCAATCGTGCCCGGCATCCCGCGTTGCCGGGCACGCATCAAATCACGGCCGACATCGCCGATCCCGCGGCGACGGCGGCGGCGTTGGGCAAACAAAACTGGGACGCCGTGGTGGATTTTATCGCCTATACCCCGGCGGAGATCGAGCAACGCATTGCGCTCTTCCGGGGCCGCACCGGCCAGTACGTTTTCATCAGCTCGGCCAGCGCCTATCAGAAGCCGCTCGCGCATTACCTCATCACCGAATCCACACCGCTGGTGAATCCGTTTTGGGATTATTCGCGGAACAAGGCTGCTGGTGAGAAACGACTGCTGCGCGAGGAATCGTTTCCGGTGACGACAGTGCGTCCATCGCTGACCTATGGCGATACCGTCGTACCGCTGGCGGTGAACAGCTGGCTCAAAAGTTACACGGCGGTGGACCGGATGCGGCAAGGCAAGCCGGTGATTGTGCCCGGCGACGGGCTTTCGCTCTGGACCATCACGCACAACAGCGATTTCGCAAAGGGCCTGGTTGGGCTGCTCGGTCAGCAAAGTGCAATCGGTCAAGCCTTCCAGATTACCTCCGACGAGGTCCTGACGTGGAATCAGATTTATCAATTCACGGCGGAGGCGGCGGGCGTTCCAGCCCCCCGGTTGGTGCATATCGCCTCCGACTTCATCACGGCTTGCATTCCGGAAGACACGGGGACATTGCTGGGCGACAAGTCGCACTCCGCCGTGTTCGACAACACCAAGATCAAACGCTTCGTGTCCGATTTTGTCTGCACCACGCGATACCGCGAGGGGATTGCCCGCACGATCGCGTGGTTTGACGCCGACCCAGCGCGCCGGCAGATTGACGAGCAGGCCAGCGCCGCGTGGGACCGGCTGATTGCCGCTTACGAACGCGGACTCGAAGCCGCCCGGCGCGAGTTTGGGCAATGAAATGGGGATCGTTCGGAGGAGCAATGACCGTGCCCGCCCGACGGCGGGCTGGTGATGTTTACGCGGGCACTGAACTTGGATGCGCTGCTGAATGAACAACCCCGTTGACGGGAGTGGTTTCGTCCAACAGGCAGCGCACAACATCCGCGGCGGTGTAGGTGTCGCAACCCGGCTTGAGAAACCGAGCGACTTGCGCAACATCGTCGCCGGCGGTCATCAACGCCAATTCCTGTTCCGAATCGGAACGCACCTGGTTGAGGCCGACGTTGGCAAGGAGTCCATTGCAAAGGCATTTACGGCCTTGCGCGTCAGCGACCGTCCCGCCTTTTTTGACATAATCATCCACCGGCTCGGCCGGACAACGGTAGCCCAGCGTCCCGTCCGGTTTGCGATAAAGATGCCGGAGATAACCCAAGTCGCAGATGCGCGTGCGGGCCGCATACGGATCGGCTTCTGAAAGCGTGCCGGGCATCCGAACCACCTTGAACGGAAAACCGGTGGGCGAGGCAATCGGGTCGGTGAAAACGTGTGCGGTGCCGGCACGGCTCATTTGTAAAGCTTGCTGTTTGAGTTCGGGGCACAGGCCGGATTCATTGCAAAACGCAAATGCCGTTCCCACTTGAATGCCGGATGCGCCAAGCCGCAGGGCCTCGGCCAGCCGGCTTGGCCGCCCGTACGACCCGGCCAGCCAGAAGGGCCGGCCCAGTTCGCGGATTTTTTCGAGGTCCACGACATCGCGCTCACCATAGATCGGTTCGCCGATGGCGTTTAGTTTCAGCGGGCCGCGCGGCGGGGCGTTGTGTCCGCCGGCGGTGTCGCCTTCGATGACAAAGCCGTCCACGTATCCGCTGGCCTTTTTGGCCAAAGCCATGGCGAGGGTCACCGAGGCGACAATGCCGAGGAATTGCGGACGTTTCACAGCCGGGAGCTGGCCTTTGCAGAAGGTGCGCGGGTCGAACGTGGAAAGGAATTCCTCGCCGGGCAGCGCGCCGATGACGTCAATTTTCAACTGGGCCGGTTCGCCTGCCGCCAGGCGATCCAGCGCCCCGGGAATGGCGCGCGGTATGCCGGCGCCCATGAGCACGTAATCCACGTTGGCGAGCATCGCGCCATAGAGCGAAGGCAGGGTGGGCAACTGAATTTTTTCGAGATAATTAATTCCGACCAACCCGTCATGGCCTTCCTTGGCCAGAAACACTTCCACGAAGTTGGCCACCACCGTCAATTCGACGAGCGCCGAGCCGGGGCGGAGCGTGGGCATGGGAGCGATTTTGAATGGCATGGCCGGAGATTTTCCGCCGGGAACGAAGTTTTGCGCCAGCACGCGCGCGGCGACTTCGGGAATCGGAAACTGTTGCACTGCACGGCGCAGGTGGCCTTGGGGATCGCCCATCTGAAGGGCGCGCGCGAAAACGATGGCGAGTCCCGTTCCGGAGACAACGCCCAGTTGTCCCAATTTGGAAACGGTGCGCGCCAAAGTCCAGCCGGACACGGCAACGCCCATTCCGCCCTGAATAATCTTCGGCTGTGACATAATATAAACCGCACCACCAGCGCTTCGCTCCACAAGGAGAAAAGCTCACGACAGAAAAGTTCGGAATCACGAGAAGGTGCTCCTTGAAACACCCTGGCGCGAGTCCGTCGGAAACCGACGCTGCGTTTATTATGGGCTGGTTGCCGGTGAATAGGAAGCACTGTTTTGAGAAATTAGCGCCTTCTTTGTGTGTTTGCGCCAGGCGCGCTCATTCTATTTTTCCTGCTTTCGTTGAGTGCCGCTGATTTCAAAACGGGAGCTTAACCCGACTTCCGAAGTTGAACTTCTGCGTTGACGGAGTGCGGCCGTCCTGGCTACAGCCAGATGCGGCGGGCGGGCGGTTAGGAAATGTTCCGTGGCTTGAAGGAAGCCAGTTGCTGCGCCCGGGGACGGGCGCACTCCGACACGGCCTCATGCACCCCATCCCTCCGATAAAACAATCGCCGCTTGCGACGGCGGGGGGAATGCCTAAATTAACCGTGTGGCTGCCGACACCAAACTTTTGACGTTCAACCCGGCGCGCGCGATTTCCACCTCGACGGCGCCCGGCCCCGCCGCAAATCCGCCGCCACCGGTTTTGCCAGCGGACTTGCCGGTGTCGCGCAGCGCCATTTCGCTGCTGGGCGTGGATTACATTCACTTGAAGACGGCGGACGGCGGCGACCTGTATCTTACGCGCTACGGGCTGCCGTTCTGGAAGAACCTGCTGCCGGAGAACTGGTATGCGCGCGAGTGGTTTGAGGCCAAGCGCGAGCGGCTGGAGGGCACGAGCACGGTCTATAAAGTGCCCACGCGCCCGGTGAACGGCAAGGTGTTGCATCTGGTCGTCAAATGGTCGCGCGTGGGCGAAATGGTCCCGTTCGACACCCTCACGGTCAACAAGTTCATTCAGGCGGAATTCAACAGTCCGTTTGAAGAGTTTTCACTGCTCATGGAATTGCGCCGGGGCGAGGCCGGGCCGGCGGCCATCCGCATCCGCACGCAACGTCCGCTGGCGATCTATGTGCCGAGCGAGCGCTTGCAGCTCTGGCAGACGGGCCGGTCCGAGGACAAAATCCGGGCGAAGGTGACGCGTCATCCCGGCGTGGAGATTGACATCCTGCGGCAATACGTCGTGCTGTTCGGCTGGATCAAGGGCCTGGATGCGGTGGAGACGGCGGAAAAATTCGGGCTGGAAGGCCGGGCGCAGGCGGAATTTCTGGCCCGCGTCACCAGCCTGGTCGAGCATGAGATGTGGCAGAAAGGCTGCCGGGTGGTGGATATGAAACCGGCGCACATTATTCTGCGCCCGCAGCCGGACAAGTCGTTGTTGCGCGATCACAACGACCAGTTTGCCTACGCGCTGGTGGACTACGAATTGCTCGAACGGACCCCCGAACACGAACGGGCCGTGCGGAGCGCCAACCGGCAACTTTACCTCAAACACATGGCCCGCCGTTTCGACACGGACGCCGCCAATCCGCTGCCGGCGCATCTCCGCGCCACGAATGTCCTGGGTGTGGATTACATTTTTGGCCGCGCCGAAAGCACGGGGGGATTGCTTTGGGTGGTGGGCAAGGACCCCGATTTGTTTAATTATTTTCTGCCGGAACGCTGGCGGCGCACGCCCAAGAAAAAATTGTCCGCCCGCAACCAGATTTTCCACACCCACACCAAGGACAACATCAATCTGGTGTGGAAGGTTTCGCGCATGGGCGACTCGCCGTGGTTGAAGAATCCCGAGGTCCACCAGGAGGCCGCGCGGGCCTATGGCTTCAACAGTCCCTTCGAGGAATTTGCCTTTGCGTTTGAAATGAGCCGCCACGGCGTCAGGACGGTTTATCCGCGCGCCATTTACATGACCGGCCGTCCGCGCGGCTCCGCGCGCCAGGTGTCCGACGAACGGCGTTACGCCGCGGTGGCGGATTTCCTCACGCCCGACGGCGACCCAGCCGTGCGCAAGGAATACGACTACATCACCATCTGGGGTTTTTGGAACGGCCCGGACGAACTGCTCGCGGCGCAGGACGGAAAATACTACCAGGCCGTCAACGTCAAACGCGCCTTCACTGACAAACTGATTTCCAAACAAACTTTGACGGAACTGACGCAGATGGTGGCGCGCCGACAGGCTCATTGCGGTTTTGAAGACCTCAACCTCAAACCCGATCATCTGCTGATTTCCTTCGATTCGGAGCAACACCTGGTGCTCGACACCATGGGCAAACCTGAAGTGCGGCTCTGCAATTTTGAACTCATCCGCCGCCGACCATGATCTTCAGTGAAACCATGGGCAGGAGACTTTGGCGGGTTGCTCCCCGCCGCTTTCGCGCGAATGAATTCGCGACGGAACTTCATTTGTTTCACAGGTCGCGAGCCGCCTGACTTTCCCTTGCTTTTGAATAATGTTGCTTCGGAGGTCGGGATTAAATGAGCCAGGTTGACGGGGCATTTACAAACTCGCACCCGCCTACTTCGTTCGACCGCACCAGGTGCAGGTATAGAGTCCCCGCGAATCCAGAACAAAAGTGGATTTGATCGAAAAGGAGCTGCAGCAACTACAGGTGGCCTTGTAAACCCCGAGTATGGGAGGCAGGCACACAATCTCCCGGTCGCAAAAGGCGCAAACAATCCGATCCTTCTTGATTAAGAAATCCGCGGTATCCTTTATCGAGCACTTGCAGGCCAAATTTGTCAGGCTGCCATGCAACAAATTGGCCACGCCAATGTCTGCATGTTTTCGAGGCAACTGATTTGCCTGTCCGATGGCGGTATTGCCTACCATAAACTTCATGGAAACTGCGACTTTACACCCACCGCTCTACAGTAATCACTGCCCTCAATCTGAAACAACTTCCAAACTGAACGTGTTACAATAGTGCTGCCAACGTCTCATTTCTCATTTCTCAGCGACCAGATTTTCTGGAAGCATTACATCCCATTTTTTTCCAAGAGCAAAACCTCCCTCAAACCCTTTGCCCGTGGCTAATGCGTGCAGTGTAGAATTTCAAGACACTTTTGTCAATAAATCATTACACTTTGTGAATAACTTTCCTAAATTGTGAATAACTTTCCCAACGGTGAATAGTCCTTCCGGTTCCGATGTGGAATGTGGATATCCCGCCGCCTGGTCAATAACCCCGGCCATTTTGTGAGCATTTAATGGCCAATTGTGAACATGAAATCATTGTAAGTGCTCCGGCTTCCGACGACAACTGTAAGTGTGAAAATAAGAGGCAGTGTGCCTTGGATTAAACGGCGCGGGAATAGACAAGAAGCCGCGGAAAAGCGGCTTTAGACAACAGGAAAGTAACCATATGAAAACTTTAGCTATGAAAACCTTCATTAGTGGGCTGGTACTCGCAGGATTGGTCGTGGCACTGCCGGTCAAAGCAGACTCAATAATTTACAACGGGACTATTTCTCCGTCAACGTTAGGCGGCCCCGTGACGACAACCCTGCCCATGTTCAATAGCACACTGGGGACGTTGACAGGCGTACAAGTCACGCTGGACTTTACAGTCACCCCTTATGCATCAGTTGGCAATTTCAGCAGCAGTACACCCCTAACTTTCACGCCCTCCGATTCGATTATTTTCAGTTTCAGTCCCGCCGACATCTGGACAGTCAGTTATGGCACTGATAGCTGGACGTTGTCCGCACCGACGGTCTCAACCGGAACCATCTACGGCAGCGGACAGGCGGTTCCATATTATTTTAGTACCTTCACTCTCTTGCAGCTCGTTGGCAGCACTTCGGCGGCTGCAGACTTGACGGCGGCATCATCCGGCTTGGATTTGGGTACATACACGGGTGCAGGCGATCTCGTCTTCGGAACGAGCGGATCCGGCCAAGTTTCTATTACCGACGGGGGGTTGGGCGGCAGTGGTGGTGGAAATCTGACAGGTACGGCTTCGGTCACGTATGATTATGCTCCTGTTCCCGAACCTTCCAGCTTCGGCTTGTTGTTTGGCGGGTTGAGCCTGCTGGTTTGCCATCGTGCGCGGCGCCGGAATCTTCCGATCAACCCCTCTCGCGCGTTTACTGATTTTCGTGGATGAACACCGCATTACAAGACAAAGAGGAAATGGTGGCCAATGTTGGCCCGGCCAAGGGTGGCGCACGGTATATGCCCATGCCCCGGTTCGACCAAGAAGGCCAAGATGGGTTGGGCAACGGTTTCGCGTCAGCCAAAGTCGGGGCGACCTGTTGCGGTGAGGAATTAAAGCCTTTCTGGCTGGAGGACGGGCGTTTCGGCGCGGTGTGCCGAAAGTGCGGCCAGCAGTTCACGGACAACACCCAGGTGCATTATGGCGGTTCTCCGTGGATTGGTGTGGATTTGGACGGGACACTGGCCCGCGACTTGGGCAGCGCGCGAGGGGACGATATTGGCAGTCCGATTGAGCCGATGCTGGTTCGTGTGCAGAAATGGATTGCCGAAGGACGCACCGTAAAAATTTTCACCGCCCGCGCCTCCTCGCCCCGGCAGGTGATGGCGATAAAAGAATGGCTGGTCAGTTGTGGGTTGCCGGAATTGGAAGTGACCAACGTAAAAGACCTGCACATGATCGAATTGTGGGACGATCGTTGCGTGCAAGTAACGACCAACCTTGGGGAACCCGTCGGCAAAAAGGCGGGATTCAGGCAATCGAGACGGGTGAGGATGCCGGAAGAAGATCGGCAGGGAATATCCCTGGGATTGTTCAACCGTCTCAGAATTTTATTAGCTCTATAGCCCATGATTAATTTGAACCCAAATCCATTTCTCGGCGCAGGAATCTGGTGTGCAACCGGGATTCAAGCAGGGCCCCCGCAAAAAACCAATCAGGAAAATAAAACTGGAATCAGAAATGTTTATGAAAATTAGAATACTTGCAGTTATGGCCGTCGTGTTGTCGATGACAAGCCTGACCGTCAACGGGCAGATACTCACCTACAACGGGACAATTTCTCCGTCAACATTAGGCAGCAGCGTGACGACAGACCTGCCCATGTTCAATGGCGCTCTGGGGACGTTGACTGGCGTACAGGTTACGTTGGACTTTACCGTCACCCCTTATGCAACAGTTGCCAATTTCACCAGCAGTACACCCCTAACTTTCACGCCCGCCGATTCGATTATTTTCAGTTTCAGTCCCGCCGACACTTGGACAATCAGTCATAGTTCTGATAGCTGGACATTGTCCGCTCCGACGGTCTCAACAGGAAATATCTACGGCAGCGGACAGGAAGTTTCATACTATACCGGCCCCTCTAGTGTCTTGCAGTTAGTCGGCAGCACTTCGGCGTCGGCAGACTTGACGGCGGCATCCGGCTTGGATTTCGCTGCATACACGGGCGCAGGCAATCTCGTCTTCGGAACAGCCGGAGGGGGCTATGTTTCTATCACCGACGGGCCGTTGTTCGGCGGCGGAGGTGGAGATCTGGCAGGTACGGCTTCTGTCACCTATGATTATGTTCCTGAGCCTGGGACATTCGCACTCATGGTTTGTGGGCTGACCGGTCTGTTGGTCATGCGGCGGCGTTCGGCCATGAAATAACCCGATAACCATTAAAACCCGCCGTATTATGCGTATTCCTCCAGAGAGCCCAATCAATCCCATGTCACTCTTTTGGTATCTGGTTTACGCACTGGCCCTCTTCTTGATTTTTGTCACCGGAATTCTGGCATGCAGCCGGGATCCCAAAAAGGCCCCCGCAAAAAACTAATCAGAAAAACACAACTCGAATCAGAAATGTATCCAAGCAGGCCCCTGCAAAAGACCAACTAAAAAAATCAACCACAGCGACAAAGACAAAAAGGGAATATGAAGATACAAAAGTTACAACTGGCGATCATGGCAGTCGGTTTGGTCGGCGCGATGAGCGCGAGCGCCTCAGTCATCAACCCCGTTACCGTTACATTTGATAATGTAAACCCCTCCGAAACGGTAAATCTCGCCGATCCCTGGATTACAAGTGGAGCAAATGCCGGAATATACAATCTGACCGTGGATGGAGTAGCGACCCCCTCGTTCTGCATTGATGTAGCTGACGTAAATAACAGCGATACGTTCACCGACTACTATTATAACGACCTTGCATCTTCTCCGCTGGCTCCCGCCGGGCCCATGGGATCTACTGCCGCAACCGATATCGAGAAACTATGGGCAGCGTACTACTCTCCCTCCATGGGCAACCAGGATGCCGCGGCGCTACAGGTGGCCATATGGGATGTCATAGCCGCGAATGCCACGCCTTCATACACCGTCACCGTGAATAATAATGATCCGACGGATCCAATTTACGGCGAAGCCATTGCCGAGATAGCCAACATTCCCAACATTACGTCTCACGCAGATCTGGTGGCTTTGGTAGGTCCCAATGGCTCCAGTGGTGAACAGAGTTATGTTGTGGCCGTTCCCGAGCCTGCGACGGCTGGTTGTTTCATCTTCGGCTTGAGCGCCTTGGCTTGTTCACGGCGCTTTGCCAAAAACGAATCAAAAAGGGAAAGAACAAGAACAATCTGAAAAGGTAAAATATGAAATTTAATATGAAATTTAAAAACTTGGGATTGGTGTTGATGGTGGCTGGTTTGGCATTTGCAGGAACAGCCGGTGCGCAGAGTAGTATTCAGTCCGGCTTGGGCTTTGTCCCACTTACAATCGCTTCTTATTCTTCCTCGACGCTCTCAATTGCGGCAAATAATTTTGTGAACCAAGCACCTTTCGGAGTATTTGCCAGCACCGTGCCAGACTTTTCCGTTGCCCAGGGCGACTCCGTGGTGATCAGCGGTATCAGTTCATCACCTGAAACCCTCGACATTCCGGATTTTTTCCAATTTGGACCGTCGCCAGCCAACAACCAGTATGTGTTCACGCTGACCAGCATTGCTGAGACCAGTGCTGGAACTTTTCAAGGCGCGGGAACACTGGTAGACAGCACGGGAGCCGACACTTTTACGCAAAGCACGTTCACGTTAGCTTTCGCGGGCGCATCCAATTACAATGTGACATTTGATACGCTGGCGACGCCCGTTCCCGAGCCCACGACGGCTGGCTGTTTCCTGCTGGGCTTGGGTGCCTTGGTTTGTTTCCAACGCCTTGCCCAAAAGCGACGTTCCTGATCCAGCGCAACATTCAATATGCAACAAAACGGCAACCACCTCCATTGCCTGGCGCAGGAATCAGGAAGTGTGACTGAGATTCAAACCGACCGTCCCGTTCACATCGGTGCAACCTCTTTTTCATAAACCCAACCAACACAATTCTAAGCCGGAACGATTC
>PLAY01000042.1 GCA_003134375.1 Limisphaerales bacterium
TATTTACGGATAAGCTCTAAGCCATCTGAAGCAATTGAACACAATCTTGTTGACCCAAAGTCGGAGGAGTTCGGACCAGATCTGACTTTTATTGAAATATTCGGTGACAGCTTTAACACTATAAAGGCGGTCGGTTCATTTTGTCCTCTTGATAAAAAGCCGGGTGAGGTTATCAAAGATTTCGGTTGTGAAGGCACGCCCATTGCCTCTATTGGTTTCCCTCAGGTTGATTACCAAACCAATATCGAAATCAAACCGAATATCATTAACCATCGCGTTCGTCACATGACTTTCTCCAATGTGATTCAAAAAGGAGATGTTACTGAGCGCGAAGGATGGGATTACCTTGAAAGCAATATGTGGTATGGTGGAACACCTGACTTGCCTGCGACATTTTCAGGTGTCAGCGGTGGTCCAGTTTGGGGTATGAAGTTAAGTAAAAACAAATCCGATGGTCAGATTAACATTGATAAGTCAGCCCTTATTGGAATTACTTTTTACCAAACTGAGCTAAAAGGTGATGAAAGGCGCTTGAGGGCGCATTTCATCAAATCAATCTACGATTTAGCATGGCGAAATCTAAAATAGTTTTCTTGTTTTGATTTTACGACCTCCCTCACCTGTTTCCTCTCCCCACGGAGAGGACATGCCGTCGCAAGATTTCCGGTTGGCGGAAGATTGTCCGGCCAATCCAGTCGCACGACATTCCAAATCGGTGAAAGGAATTCGGCAAAGCCGAAGGCCCGCAGGGCCGAGCGAGCGGGCGCGTGCGAGTCAACGCCGGGATGAGGGCGAGCGTCCAAACTATTCTGTTTCAACCCGGCCGCCCATAGCCTCACAGTTTGATGTTGACAAGCATCACAGTTTAATGTATTGTCGCCGCGATGAAGAAAACCAACCCCAGTTTTTTGAACGGCGTCCCGGAACTGCTGGTGCTGCGCCTGCTCGCCCGCCGCGAAATGTACGGTTACCAGATCGTGGAGGAAATCCGGACACAAACCGGAGAGGCTTTGTCCTTTGGCGAAGGCTGCATCTATCCCTATCTGCATTACCTGGAAGCGGAGAAGCAGGTGAGCAGCCAGCGGCGCGAGGTGGAGGGCCGGAACCGCAATTATTATAAACTCACCGCGCGCGGACGGAAACGGCTGGAAGCATTAACCTCCGAGTGGAAACGCGTTACCACCGGTGTCTCGCTATTGATGGAGGAACAATATGCCTGATTTCATTGAACCATTGCGCCGCCGGCTGGTGGAACTGGGCTGCCCCATGGCGCAGGTGCGGCGGTTGGTCCGGGAAGTTGCCGACCACCGCGATGACTTGAAACAAGCCGCGGTGTCGGAGGGATTGTCCGGGGCCGAGGTGGAAACCCGCGCGAACGCGCAGCTCGGAGACCCGCTGGCGCTGGCAGAGCAAATGATGGCGGCGCTACGACGATCGTCCTGGTGGGGCCGTCATTTCATCTTCACTTTCTGTCTGCTGCCGCTGCTGGTCTATCCGGTATTGTGGACGTTGCTCCTGCTTCTCCAGATGGCATTTGGGTTTGCGCTGGGCTACGGTTGGAATTGGGAGAAACTCCATGTGGTCGCCAACAACCCGGTTACCTTTCATCATCTCACCACGGCGATTCAGTTTATGGATTACGCCGCGATTGCCCTGGTGGCGCTGTTCTTCTGCTGGCTGGCGCGGCGATCGGCGGTGAGCCTCAAGTGGGTGGCGATTTCCTGCGCCATCTGTTCGTTGGCTGCAGTCATCACATACGCCAAAATCGAGCCGCATTCTTTTTTCATCGGTTTTGCCATGAACAGCCACCTGCATATGCCGTGGTTCAGGGGGGCGATCCCGCTCTTGGTTGCCGGTGTAATTTATGTTTTTCAGCGGAGAACGATGCGGCGTTTGCAGGAGAAGGTTGCAGGTTAGCAGAAGCTGGCGGGCGGATACTGCCGGGTCAGTGGTGGTGTATTTTTGTAACTTTCGGTGGGGCGAGCGTCCTCGCGAGCCGTCATCATTTAAAAACTCGACTCGTCAGTAGCCTCGCCCCACCGGTTCAATCCTTTGCCGGTTCGCCGGCCGGGACCGTTTTGACGAGGCGCGATTTCCTCTCGGCACTTGACGCCCGGCGACCTCCATTTACGATGCAGGGCATGAATTCATCGAACACACGAACAGGGGTTGGAAATCCTTCATTCCGCCAATTCATGAGAGCCGCACTCGTCGCTATTTTGTCAGGGCTGTGCATCGGCAAGTTGCAGGCCCAGGCCGACAACAACCCGCTTCCGCATCTTGTGACCCAGGACGGACGCCATGCCTTAATCGTGGATGGCGCGCCGTTCCTCATGCTCGGCGCGCAGTGCCACAACTCCAGCGCCTGGCCAGCGACGCTGCCCAAGGTTTGGCCGGCGATTGATTATCTCCACGCCAACACCCTGGAGATTCCGGTCTATTGGGAACAGTTCGAACCGGAACCGGGCCGGTTCGACACGTCGGTCGTTGACACCATCATCAAGCAGGCGCGCGAGCACAACGCGCGGCTGGTATTGCTCTGGTTTGCCACGTGGAAAAACGGCAGCTCGCATTACCTCCCGCCCTGGATGAAAAGCCAGCCCGACAAATATCCGCGCATCATCGGCAAGGACGGACGCCGCGTGGATTCGCCTTCGCCGCACGCGCCCGCCACGCTGGCGGCGGATATCCGCGCCTTCAGCGCGCTGATGCGCCACCTGAAAGCGAAGGACACCCAGCACACGGTGATCATGGTGCAGGTCCAAAATGAGCCGGGTTCCTGGAACACCGTCCGCGATTTTTCACCCGAGGCGGAGAAGCTTTTCACGTCGCCCGTCCCGGCGGAATTGTTGAAGGTAATGGGCACCAACGCTCCCGCCGGCGGCAGTTGGTCGGAGGTTTTCGGCACCAACGCCGACGAATATTTCCACGCCTGGTCGGTCGCGCATTACATCGGCCAGGTCGCCGCCACCGGAAAGGCGGAATATCCGCTGCCGATGTATGTCAATGCCTCGTTGCGCGATCCATTGACTCCGGGTCCGGCCAGCAAGTACGAAAGCGGCGGGGCGACCGACAACGTGCTCTGGATTTGGAAGGTTGCAGCCCCGGCCATTGATGTGCTCGCGCCGGACATTTATCAGAACGACAGCGCCCGTTACCTCAAGGTGCTGGAACTGTACAGCCGGCCGGACAACGCGCTGTTCGTGCCCGAGACGGGCGGCACTTCGGGCCAGGCGCGGATGTGTTTTGCCGCGCTGGGACATGGGGCCATCGGCTGGTCGCCGTTTGGTTTCGACTACACCAAGTATGCCAACCAGCCGTTGGGCGCGCCCCGGTTGACGGAGGAATCTCTTGGCCAAGTCGCGCTGAACTACCGGATTCTGGGGCCGATCATGCGTGAAGTTGCCCGGCTCAATTTCGAGGGCAAACTCCAGGCGGTTGCCGAGGAAAAGGATGAACTCAAGCAAACACTGGATTTCGGCAACTGGCAGGCCGTCGTCAGTTACGGTGTGGCCCGTAACGGCAGTCCGAAAGGGAATTCCGAACCCGTCGGGCGCGCCTTGATTGCGAAAATCGGCGAGAACGAATTTCTGGTGACGGGCGCGTTTTGCCGTGTGGATTTCAAGGCGGCGTCCGGCGGCCAGCGCGATTTTCTGCGGGTCGAGGAAGGCGGCTACGAAAAAGGAGCCTGGCGTCCACTTTACATCTGGAACGGGGATGAGACCGACTGGGGTCTCGACTTCAGTTCCGCGCCGCAAGTCCTGCGCGTTTCGCTGGGCACCTATTGACCCGTTTCGTCTGGCGATTGTTAATTGCCGATTGCGGGTTGTGGCCAGTGGAACTCGCGATTGGCCTTGCCAGAAAACGTTAGCCGCCGGTTTAACTGTTCAGCACCATGACGGCCCATTCATTGTTCGAGGACGAGAGAACAACCAGGCATTTGTCCGCCTCCGCCGCTGTGGCGTAGAGGTAAAACAAATCCATGTTTTCCCTGGCCAGTTTCTCGGTGATGTGCTGCAGCAGACCGGGTCGGTGCAACGCTTCGACCACCACGACCTTCGTCTCCTGCACTTCCAGTTGCTGCTCGCGCAACGTGTTGATCGTCCGCTGATGGTCGCTGGTCACCAGCCGGATGACCGCGTCGGCGCCGTCCACCGTGGCGATTACGGCCTCGATGTTAATGCCCTTGCCCGCGATGCTCTTGGTGACCCGGGCCAGCGCGCCGGGCCGGTTGTTCGTCCGCACGATTGCTTCCTTCGCCATTTTTGCTTTTATTATCATACGGCCTCCTTCCCTCGTGCCACGCCTCCGCGCCACCGGTGCGTGGCGTCTTCCGGGTTTATCACCACCTTACCACATTTACATCAGTTTTGTTCAATTCAATCGCTGAAACAACAGACCGGTTATCTTTCAAAGCATCGTTCGAATTGCCGAACAGACGTTTGTTCCCACAAGCCAAAATCCACCGCCGTCCGTGGCCTGTCTGATTGTAGCGTTCGGCCGGTGGCCGAACTTTTCGAGCCGCAGGCTCGACATTACATCGTGAGGAGCGGAATCTTTGCCGCCACCCGCTCCACTTAAAACTTGATTCGAGAAAGCAAAGAGTCGCAAATTGGAACCGGTTCAACAATCCGCCATGATGAAATGAGCGGCAATTTAGGAAGGCTGGTGATCAAATGAAAATACAGCATCGTAATTTAATCGCATGGGTTGGTGTCGCGCTCCTGAGCATCGGGTTGTCGTCGCGGACCGTCGGACAGACGGACACGAACATCCCCTTTCCGGAGTTGAAGAAACAGCAGGAGCAGTTGACGCTGGAAAACAGCATTGCCGAACAACAGTTGCGCCAGGAACTGGCCAAGCTCACGGCCCAGAAGCAGCGGCTCGAACTCGAAAACGGCATCGCTGAACAGCAGTTGCGCAAGGAACTCGCCAAGCTCGCTGGCGAGAAGCAGCGGTTCGAACTCGAAAACGGCATCACCGAACAGCAGTTACACCAGGAACTCGCCAAACTCGCTGGCGAGAAGCAGCGGCTCGAACTCGAAAACGGCCTGGCGCAGCAAAAACTTCAAGCTGAAGTCGCCGCGCTCCAGGCTGAGCTTGACAAGCTTACCAAGCAGGCTGACCTGCTGGCCAAGCGCGCCACGCTCAAGGAAGCGGAGCGCAAGGCGCGGATCGACGAAGAATTGGCGGCGGATCGGGAAAAGTTGGAAAAGATGAAATTGACCAACGACCTTGCCACCGCGGGAATCGCCGACAAGGGCCGGGAATTAATCCAGCGCGAGCAGGAATTGAAGGTGCGCGCGGCAGAGTTGCAGACGCAGCGTTCGGAGTTTGAATTGCAACTGGCCAGGCTGAACAACGACCTCGATCTGCGCGTGAAACGCGACTTGTGGAAGAACCGCGTCAACCACGACATTCAGTACACCAAGGAACCATTCAAGGACGGCGTGCTGACGATCAGCGACCGCCGGATTGCCCTGAACGGCCCCATCTGGATGGACACGGCAGACTATGTTGTGGAGCGCATTGATTATTTCAACAACCAGAGCCACGAGTTTCCGATCTTCATTGTGATTGACACCTCGCCGGGCGGTTCAGTCATGGCCGGTTACAAGATCCTTAAAGCGATGGACGGCAGCGCGGCCCCGGTCTATGTCGTCGTGAAATCGTTTGCGGCCAGCATGGCCGCCGGCATCACGACGCTGTCGAAAAGGTCGTTCGTTTACCCGAACGCGATTCTTCTCCACCACCAAATAGCCGGTGGCATAGGGGGCAATCTGACCCAGGCGAGGGAAAACCTCAAAGAAATGGAGGAATGGTGGAAACGCCTTGCGGCGCCGGTCGCCGCCAAGATGGGTATCAGCTTGGATGAATTCATCAAACGCATGTATCAGAATCGCAGTACCGGCGACTGGGAGGAGTTCGGCGACAATGCCCGCAAAATCAAATGGGTGGACGAAATCGCCCAGACAATTCAGGAAGAATCGTACGACAAAAATCCCGACGCCCCCTCCGCGCCGGGCGGCTCACCGTCGCACCTGGCCAGCGAACCTGTGCTGCAGGAACGCGTGGACACCGCCGGCCACCGGTACGTCCTGCTCCCGCGCCTCGATCCGGTGGACTGCTACTACCTGTACAACCCCGACAACTACTACCGGCTCGCTCCCTGAACCGTTCTGACGTCTTGACTGGGATTTCCCATTTGGTTT
>PLAY01000046.1 GCA_003134375.1 Limisphaerales bacterium
TGTTTTGAAAACTACGCGACATCGATTAGCAAACTTCTTGCCAATGACGGACAGCAGGTCAATGTTGGTCAAACTGCGCGGCTGCCAATGCTTCGCGCGTTTTGGAAAATCGAACTCAAGGAAACCGGCTGTCGCCTTTTGCTCAGCCGCATCTGATTTCACCAGCGAAGTGCTTTTCTGGTTCCTCGACGTTTTCAGTGGAGTTGGTGTTTGCGCTTGCCTTTTCCTGGGAGCGCCGGCGTCCCGCCGGCCGGTTGGGAGCCGAAAACCGGAACTCCTCGCCGACGAGACGCCAGCGCTCCCAGGCTTCGCCGGAAGAGTTTCAGGCACAGTCGCTCAACCATGGATGATGAGCTGGATGTTTTCGGGAAGGTTTCTGGCCACTTCAGCCACGATGTCGCCTCTGAGAAGTTTGACCATTGAACTCCGATGCGGCGCGCCCAGCATCAGCATGTCCACCCCAAGCGTCGCGGCAATGTCAATGATGGTCACAGCCGGGTTTTCGCTCACGGCATAGACGGGCAGCACTTTGACTCCACTGTTTTGAGCCAGGTCAAACATCCCGTACATGATTTCCGCTGCCTGGCGATCCGTCTGCCAACGCGGGCGTTCCGGATCCGCCAGCGGACCCGGCAGATTGACGGCGAGTTGCTTGACATAGACGACGTACAAACTCCCCTGCCGCAGGCGCGCTTCTTCGAGGGCGAAGCGCAGCACCGGCGTGAAACCGCGCGCGGCCACGAGGATGGATTGGCCGGGCGCAAAATTGGGCCGCAGGTTTTCCAGCCGTTCCGATGGGACGAGCGCCGCCGCCATTTCCCGGGTCAGCATCACGGTTTCGATGCCCGCCCGTTTCATCGCATACCAGCGCAAGCCAAACCCGAGCAGCAAAACGCACGTGGCGAAAAAGAGCGCCGCCGGCTTGGTCTTGGCAATGGTGATCTCAATGGCGAACAAAATCGCGAAAGTCGTCACCATGATTGTGAATTCACGCCAGTTCAATTTCAGCCGCTTGTTGAAGCAGCTTGAACCCAGATTGACGGTAATCGCGCCGACGACACCAATGGCGTACATGTCGGCCAGGGAATCCAAATCGTCCGCCAGGATGACCAGAATAATTGGCAGGATGGCTGCCACCAGCAGGGGCTGCCAGGGGACTCCGTGGGAATTGAGTTTCGCGAAGGGACGCGGCATTTCGCGGTCGCGCGCCAGCATGTACATGAGGCCGATCATGGCGCCCACCGCCGTGTTGACGGCACTGAGCAGCAAAAGGCCGACCACCAGGCCGACGACGATCCCGAAAACATGTCCGAAATGCGGACCCAGCGCCATGGAGCCATACTCCTCCCCCAAAAACCGGAGCATATCCGTGTAGCGGCTCCTGATATTATCTGACATCGAATGCGGCAGCGAAAGCATGCCCCAACCGAGCAGCGCTGTGCCCAACACCACTTCAACCGCCACCGGCCAAATCGCTCTTTTCGAAGTGATCGCCACGCTCGGAGCGTTTGCCGACGCCTTGGGATCCAGGGTCATCACCCCCGTGAGATTGGCGATGGCCTCGACACCGCTCAACGCGAGGATGACACCGACAAAAGCGACCCAGTTCTTGCTGAAGCTGGCATGAGACGGTTCAAGATAAGTAAAGCTGAGATGCGGGGCGCTCAAGGCGATGATGGCCAAAACGACCACCACCATCGGCAATGCCAGAGTGACGGCGAAACTGCCGGAATGTTTCGGCCCGAAATAGTTGATATAGCCGATGAGCAGAATGGCCCCGATGGTGGCAAATTTAAGATATTCCCGGGGCACGCCAAAATAACTCATGGCATCCCAGCAGCTCATGGCGGCAGTCACAATGAAATCCGCCAGCAGCAACAACGACCCGAGCACGGCCAGCACCCGGCTTTGCTCGCGCGCGGAGGAATAGACGCCGCCGCCATCCGGGAAATGCCGGCAAACGATGATGTAGTTGTAGCCGACCAGCCCGGTCAGGGCGCAAACCGCCAGGATGATCGGGAAAGAGGAAAAACCAGCGGCGATAAAGGCCAGCCCGATGACATAGGCCTTGCTTGTACCCCAGTCGCCGTAAAGCAGGGCCGCTGCCCTGGCCCAACCGACGTTGCGCGGACGATGTGTGCCGATTTCCATCAGGCAAAAATCATTGTGGATGCAAAACGAGGAGAAATGTAAAGTTGTCCATTCAAAGTCGGCGGGTTGGAAATTCCATTTTTGTCACCGCCATCAGTGCTTCTGGAAATGCCAGAGCAAAAGCAAAAAGACGACCACCTGCAAAATGACAAAGCCGATGATCAGGGGCACCATCCGGAACCGCGATTTCCAGACCTGTGGCGCCTGCAACCGGGCGTGGCGGCTGGTCATGACCACGGCTTCGTAATTCTCCAGTTCGATTCTCATTTCAAGAGCGGTTTGATACCGGCGCTTGGGATCGCGCTCCATCGCGTGCAGGATGATTTCTTCGAGCACGGGCGTCAGGTTCGGGTTTATTTTGCGCGGTGCCTGCGGATCGCCCGTGACGCGGGCGTTCATGATCACGTACGGGCTGTCGCCGGCAAAGGGCGGTTCGCCCGTGGCCATTTCGTACAGGATTGCTCCCAGGCTGTAGATGTCCGTCCGTTCGTCGCCCCGGCTGCCCTTGACCTGCTCCGGCGCCATGTAATCGGGCGTGCCCATCGTGGGTGTGAAACCGACAAAGGTGAGCCGCCGGGCATTGGCCGCCCGGGCAATCCCAAAATCCATGATGCGAATCGAGCCGTCGTTGCACAGCATGATGTTGGCCGGTTTCAAATCGCGATGCACGACTCCGTTTTGGTGCATGTAGGAGAGGGCGGTGCAAATGTGGCTGGCGATTTTGACCGCGTCCGGTTCCGGCAGGGGCCTCACGTTGCGCAGCAATTCGCTCAAGGTCTGGCCTTCGAGATATTCCATCGCAAAATAAGGCCGGCTCTTTTTTTCGACGGGAAGAATCTTCAGGATATACGGATGATTGAGTTTAATCCCGATCTCCTCCTCGCGGCGAAAACGGTCAAATCCCGCCGGGTCACTTTCAATTTGCAAATAGGGAATTTTCAAAGCCACCGCCTTGCCGGTTTGCCGGTCGTTGGCTTTGAACAACGAAGCCATGCCGCTCTTGGCGATGACATCGGTGATTTCAAACCGCTCATCGAGCAAACTCCCCACGCCGATGTCATTGCCGAGCGCGCGGCTGGTTTTGACGGCGGCCGTCTGGGCTTGCAATGACTGTTCCACCTGCCACACCTGAATAATCTGGACGGAAACGTTGTCGCTGGTCTGCCGCCGTTCGGCCGCACCGATCAAGCGTTTGCACGCTTCGCCGGGATGATACTTGATCACTGTATCCAAAATTTCCTCGTCCAAAACAAAACCGTAAAGTCCGTCCGAGCAATGCAAAATCAAATCTCCCTGCTCCAGGGTCTCCGTTTTGATGTCGTAATGACAAATCGGTTCCGAGCCGACGCTGCGAGTCAGCGTGGAGCGATGCTGGCTGGTCATGGCATTGCGTTCCAACAACAACCCCAATTTCACTTGAAGCGAGGTGTAGGAATGGTCGGTGGTCATCCGCTTGATCTTCCCGGCACGAATGAGGTAGGCGCGCGAATCGCCGACGTGCGCGATGGTGACCTTGTCGTCGCGAAAAATGGAGGCCAGCAGCGTGGTGGACATGCGGCCCTGTTTTTGGGCGGCCTGAAAAATTCTCGCGGCCGCTTCGTCGAAAATCCGGCGGACGGAATCATTGGCGGAGGTTTCCGGCTTGGCTTCCTTGAAAATTTCCAGCGCGGTTTCCGCCGCCAGGCGGCTGGCGATGTCGCCGTTGCCTTCGCCACCCACACCATCGGCCAGAACGGCGATGCTGCCAACAGCCTGCAATTGCTGAAAATTTTCCGGCTCCCAAAAAGCAATGAAATCTTCGTTGTGGTCGCGAACGGTTCCTATACTGGAAACTTGGAAACATTTGACTTTCATGTGCTGGCCAAGGTTATCCGAGAATTTTATTGAGCGAAAGGCTGTAAGTCGGGCGGACGTTGTCCCCCCGGCGTTTGGAAATAAACCCGGCCACCATCACGGTGGCCGGGCTATGCGTGTCCTCCTCGGCTTCAATCTAAGCAGGTTTCTCGGTAAGAATTGTGGACCGGCCGAGCTTGGCGCTCCTGGATTTGAAGTAAATGAAGCCGTAGATGCCCCAGACCGCGGCGAAACCAAGCGCGATGTAAGGTTCATGCCAGCTCATGCCGCTGACCGTGAACGGGCCGACCAGATAGAATATCATGCAGCCTAGGTTCGCCAGCAGCCCGAAGATCGGCACAACGAAGTGCTTGAACCCGTTGAAGCTGTGGTGCTCTTTGAACGCCACGATGGCCACGATACAAGTCGTCATGTAGAGCAGGAACGTGCCGAAATTGCTGATCAGGGTGATAGTGACCAGCGAATTGGGCATCCAAGTGTAAGTGTGCGGCGAGAAAATGCCGAAGCTATACCAAAAGTTATGTTTGTCCAACGCCGCCAAGTCCGCGGATTGTCCACCGAGATAGGCCAACGTCGTAACGATGCCGATGACGACCGAGATTACCACCAGCGCCCAGATGGCGCGGTGCGGGGAGAGCGTCTTGCCATGGATCAAGCCGAAGTGCGACGGCACTTCTTCGTCGCGGCCCATCGCATAAGTCACCCGTGCGCCTGTGTTGATGCAGGCCAGGGTCGTGCCGATCAACGCCAGGAACACCGTGCCGGCCTGCACGAGCATGAATGCCCGGCCGGCTGGATAGCTGCCAAACGCCCATGTGCCGACGAGCACCATCATGTCGCCGAGCGGCGCGCCGGAAGCGCCGGCGTTCGAGAGCGTGTAGCCGCTGTTCAGGAAATAATTCGCGGCGAAATACTCGAACAGGTAGCACATGGCGCCTTGTATCACCAGGGACAGCAACACCGCGCGCCCGATGTCCTTCTTCGGATTCTTCGCCTCTTCACCCATGGATGTCACCGACTCGAAACCCACGAGCAGGAGGATCGCGATGCACGCCTGAATGAGCAGGAAGTTGAATTTGTGCGGCGCGATGACCGACTTGGCCGAAGTGTGAAAATTAAAGGTTTGCGGGTCTTTCGCGTCACCCGGTTTGCCGGTGACGGCGTCTTCGGGCTTGTAGCTTAATATGAACGGGTCGGATACGGCATGACCGTCCTTGTCCAGTTTGAGCTTGCCGGCATCGTCCTTTTGAAAGACCGGATACGGATCGCCCACGGCGAGTCCCATCGTGGTCAAGGTGCCCAACACCACGGCATCGGTGTTCTTGGTCTTGTCCAGGTCGTCGGCTGTGACTTGCCGGTCTTGTTGCTTGATGGTGGGAACGGGTTTGCCGTCCTTGCCCATCAAATCCTTGCCATTCGCATCTTGGGCGAATTTTGGAGAATTATCCGCCCAGGTGTCTTGCACGGGCTGATTCTTGTCGTCCAGCACGTTGACTTGATCAACATTATAATTCACCGGCGTTCCGCCGGACAGATGCCAGCCCACGGATCCTTGTGGATGATTGCTGCGATAGGCGATGGCCATGACCGCGAAAACCACCAGCGCGCTGATCTGAATGATGTTGATCCCCATGTTGACCGCCGTGGTGCCATTCACGCCGCGGTAGGCGATGTAACCCACGAGTACGGAGAAGACGATGCAGAACAGCCACATGAACAACGGGCTGTTATAGGTGCCGCTGAAAGTGTTCGGCCAAAATTGGCTGGCCAGGTAGCCGCCGAGAATCGCCGTCACCCCAACCATCAAGCCGGGATAAACCCAGTAATACAAATGACTGGCCCAGCCGGTAAAAAATTTTGCGATGCGCGCAAATTTATACGCATGGGTCTTGGACAGGAACGCCTGCTCGGCGTAAAGGTAGGAGGAACCTGCGCCGGGATAGAGTTTGGATAGCTCGGCGTAGCTGATGGCCGTCGCGAAGCACAGTAGCAGCGCGGCGAGCAGGCCGATCCACATGCCGCACCCGGCCATCGGCGCACCGTAGAGTGATTGCTCTTGGAACGTCAGCCACAGGAATGCGCCAGGCGCTATCAAGGCCATGGCGTTGATGGTCAGTCCTGTTAATCCCAATGTTGCTTTGGTGGTGGGCTTGTTCCCGCCGCCTGGTGGTGTTGGTTCGTTTGTCATATTGGTTGTTCGTTTAACTGTTTCTGCTTTGCTGATTTATTTGGTTTTTACATTACTGATCATATTGCCAGGTTGCCGGTTTCATCCGTGCGGATGCGAACCGCCTGTTCAATCGCTGTGACGAAAATCTTCCCATCGCCGATTTTTCCGGTTCGGGCACTGTGAACCACGGCCGCAATGGCGTTGTCGGCACGGTCGTCCGGCACGACGAGTTCGATTTTGATTTTGGGCAGGAAGTCCATGGTGTATTCGCTGCCGCGATAGATTTCGGTGTGGCCCTTCTGCCGGCCGAAACCTTTGACCTCGCTCACCGTCATCCCCTCGATGCCCACTTCGGCGAGCGCGTCTTTGACTTCCTCGAGCTTGAAAGGCTTGAGGATGGCTTCAATTTTTTTCATATTTATTTCATGGCTGTAATTGACACACGCGCCTTTAGCAGCGGTAATGCCAACCGTGGAAACAGCTAATTGAAAACGCACAAAACGCCCTGTTTGCAACGTTTTTTTATTGGGTATTATTAATTTGATGTTGATCAAAGGCGTCCGCTATTTCTGTTTCGTTTTGCGCAGCCGATAAAAAATTCGCCAGCACTCCGGCAAACGAAAAAGTGAGCAACGTTGTGAATAATCCGGGGAGAAATTTGCGGAACCTGGATTGAGAAATAAAAATGGTCGGAGCGACAGGATTTGAACCTGCGACTTCGTGGACCCAAACCACGCGCTCTAGCCAAGCTGAGCTACGCTCCGACGCGTGCAAATAATCGCACGAATTGCCCAAGCTGCAATGCTTTTTGTGAAATCCGCGCGGCTTTCCGGCTGGACGGTGCCAACGGCCATGTTACATTGCTTCCGTTATGTCAACACCAGCGCCCGCTGCCCAGAAAGTCAACCTTCGCCGGCCCGACATCATGGAAGCCGTGCAGGCACAGGTCCTCTCCCATTACCGCAGCCAGCTCGTCGAGCGCATCCGCGCCACCGGTCACGTACTCTCCGCTGGCGACCTCACGGTCAAGCTCGCGAAGGAATTCGGTTTTTGCTACGGCGTCGAGCGCGCGATTGATCTCGCCTACGCCGCGCGAAAATTTTTTCCGCCGGAAAAACCCATTTACCTGCTCGGCGAAATCATTCACAACCCCGAAGTCAACGACCAGATTCGCAACATGGGCATCCAGATCATTTCGCCCAAGCCGACCGAGGATGAACTGGCACGATTGCAGGCCGGCGACGTAGCGATCATTCCCGCCTTTGGCACGGAAGTAGCCACCCGCAAGCGACTCGAAGAAAAGGGCTGTGTGCTCGTGGACACCACCTGCGGCGACGTGATGAGCGTCTGGAAACGCGTCCGCCAGTACTCCAAGGAAAAAGTCACCAGCATCATTCACGGCAAGTCGTGGCACGAGGAGACCAAGGCCACGAGTTCGCAGGCGCGCGCGTACGGTAGCGGACATTACCTCGTCGTCTTCACGCTCGAGGAAACGGATTACGTCTGCAATTACATCATCAACGGTGGCAACAAACGGGACTTCCTGGAAAAATTCAAGGGCGCCTACTCGGAGGGCTTCGACCCTGACCAACACTTGCAGGCTATCGGCGTCGCCAATCAAACCACCATGCTGCGCGGCGAAACCGAGGATGTGCAAAATCGCCTGAAGGCCGCGATGATTAAAAAGTTCGGCGCGGCGGGAATTGACAGGCATTTCCGTTTTTTCGACACGATTTGCGGGGCCACGCAGGACCGGCAGGACGCGTTGCAGAAACTGATGCGCGAGCCGATGAACCTGCTCATTGTCATCGGCGGCTACAATTCATCGAACACCTCGCACCTGGCCGAAATGGGCGAGGGCAAGCTGCCGACCTTCTTCATCAAGAACGCGGCCAAAATGGAATCGGACCGTCTCATCTGCCACTACGACCAGCACGACAAAAAAGAAATCGAAACGCGCGACTGGCTGCCGCACGGCAAAATCACCGTCGGGGTCACTGCCGGCGCGTCCTGTCCGAACAACTTGATCGAGGACACCATCCGCCGGCTCTTCGAGCTGCGCGGCATCTCGGTGCAGGAACTGTTAAAAAACTGATGATGATTTTTGTGTTGACAAAAGATGAAAAAAACATCATTTTGGCAGCATGAGAATGACGGTTGATTTGGACGAAGGAATTGTTGAAGATCACCGGGCATAATAAAAACAGCCCGGCGGTGGCTTTTGCCGTGCGGGATTTCGTCCACCGGAAAAAGGCGCGGGATTTCGGGCGGATGTTGCGGGAAGGCAGGTTTGATTATCCCGCCACCAATGACGAAATCGAGAAGCGGGATGTTTGAGGGATTTCATGGTGCTGGTGGATTCATCCGTTTGGATTGAGGCGCTTCGCCGGGAAGGCCGTCTCGATGTGAAAGTCGCCCTCGAGAATCTTCTGGAGGAATACGAGGCTGCCTGGTGCGGTCCGGTCAAACTTGAAGTGCTGGGCGGCGCACGCGCACAGGACCGTCACCCGCTGGAAGATTATTTCAGTTGCATCCCTTATTTGCCGATGGCCGATGCCGCCTGGGATTCGGCGAAAAAGCTCACTGGGCGGCTGCGTGACCGCGGTTGCACCACTCCTTGGAACGACATTTTGATTGCGTCATTGGCAATCAAGGCCGATTGCCGCATTTACACGGTGGACGGACATTTTGAAATGATGCGTGATGCCGGTGCAGGCATCCGGCTTTATGAACCGGGTTACGGCGGCAAATACAACGCCGGCTGAACTTTCCGGTTCGACTTTCGCCGGTCGTCGCCGCACATTCCATTCATGCCGCGCACGCGACTTGAACTCGAAGAATTGGAACGGCAGATTTTCGCGCCCGGTGCGCAATTCAGCGGTGACACGCGCGGTCGCGAACATCCGGAACCGCCACCCGATTGGCGCACGCATTACCAGCGCGACCGCGACCGGGTCATTCATTCGCGCGCTTTTCGCCGGCTCGAATACAAAACGCAGGTTTTTCTCAACGGCACCGGCGATCACCTGCGCACCCGACTCACACACACCATTGAAGTCGCCGCCATCGCGCGCAACATCGCCAGCGCGTTGCGGTTAAACGAGGGTCTGGCCGAGACCATTGCGCTCGCGCACGACCTCGGTCATTCGCCGTTCGGCCACAAGGGCGAGGCGGTTCTCGCACGTCTGATGAAAGGTCACGGCGGTTTCGAACACAACCGCCACAGCCTCCGCATTGTCGAGGAACTGGAACAAAAATATCCGGATTTTCCCGGCCTGAATTTGTCCTGGGAAGTCCGCGAAGGTCTGGTCAAGCACCGCACCGCCTGCGATCACCCCGCCAAACAAACAGGTTTTGACGCCAAAAATTCCTCGCTCGAAGCTCAAATTGCCAATCTGGCTGACGAAATCACCTACTATAGCCACGACCTCGACGACGGGCTGGACTCCGGATTGTTGTCCGAAAAGAATCTGCGCCGCGACGTCCGCGTTTGGGCGCATGCCGCGCGGCTCGTAAAGAGGGAGCATGGGGATTTGACCGATGAATGCCGCCGTTACTTCACGATTCGTACCATCATTGACATGCAGATCCGGGACGTCGTCGAGAACAGTGAACGTCTCATTCACGCCGCGGGCATCCATTCAGCCGATGACGCGCGGCGTTTTCCCAAAGTGCTCGTGCAACACAGTCCCGAACGCCGCAAGCTGAACCTCGAACTGCGCAAGTACCTTTACAAGAATTTATATTACAACCCCGTCGTCCATCAGCCGAACCTGCGCGCGGTGAAAATCCTCGAGCAGCTTTTCAAATATTATCTGGCGCATCCGAAGGAAATCGGCGAAGGCGCGCGCCGCCGGATCCGCCAGACCGGCCTGCACCGCGCCGTGTGCGATTACCTGGCCGGGATGACCGACCGCTATGTCATGCTCGAACACCAGCGGCTTTTTGGCAAAACCCTGAAGGCGTGATCTGGCATCTCATTGGCACCGTGGCTTCAGCCCGGTGCGAAACAGGACGAAACAACGGCGAACCGTTTCAACGGTTTGCCATGTTGCGTTGAAGCCGTGGAAACGGCTCTGCTCTTTATTTTTGTCAGGAATCACCGGGCTGAAGCCGCGGTGCTAATGAGACGGGACTTTCAGGGTATGAAAAACAGGCTAAGGCGGCATGAAGTGCGCATCGAAAAAGTCAATGGCAGGAGCTAAAATATCAATTACGATCTTCGCGCACGGTTTGGTAGAGTAACGGGTATGAATGCAACGCTTCGAATAATCAGTTTTCTGCTCTTTATGGTTGCTGCGAGTTTCCGTCTTTTTGCCGGAGAGGATCTTCCGCCTGGCCTTGGTAGCGGTGCCCCATGCCTACGCATCATTTGGAATGCGACAAATCAATATATCGTTTTTAATGACTTATCTTATGTTCAGTCTTGGCCGGGTTGGCCCGAGAAAAAACCAATTCAGGTGCTCACCAAACGAAATTTCGATATTCACACAATCACCGAACCAGGTCTAGAGCACCAAAATGGGATAGAGATTTATCCGTTTGACGAAGACACGGCCTTCTTTTGCATGGGAAGATCTGAGTGGAGTCCCTATTATAAAACATGCAGCTGGCCACGAAAAACCTGCGTTTTTTCTATAAATACTACAAATGGGGAGATCATTTTGGTATCCAAAAATGTTTACGTGCTGGCGCGTTCCCGGTATGGTTTGACAACGAACCAGTTGTTCCTTGGAAAAATAGGAACAAACATTTTTTACTGTGCAAACCGGGATCTCAGGAAGGTTTACTACCGAACGACCGCAGAGTCGCAGGCTGCGCATTACTTCAAGCTTCCGAGGAATGTCATAGATTTGGATGGCGTTACGAGGGCGGTGGAGAATACCAACAAGGATGTTGCCGTTTGTGGAACAGTAAAAGCGGGTTGGTTTGATTGGTTTGATCCAGCGGACGCTCATGGCCTGTCCAGCGAATTCTCATTTAAGGATGCAAAACACGTGAAAGGCAACCAATAATAGGAAGTCAGCTACTACGATGTTGCTCGAACCGCGTGACGGATTCCGCGTCCTGCAACACCGCCAGCAGTTGTGCCACGGTTTTGCTCTGTCCCGGCAGGATCAAATCCGGCGCGATTTCGCCCAGCGGCTGAAGCACAAAACGGCGCAAATGCGCGCGCGGATGCGGCAAAGTCAAGTCCGGCGAATTTCGTGTTTCCGCGCCGAACGCAATCAGATCCAAATCCAGCGCCCGCGGCTCGTTCAAAACCTTTTTCGGCGGGCGGCCAAATTCCTTTTCCAGCGCGCGGAGTTTCTGGAGCAACGATTCCGGCGTTTCATTTTTTTGCGGCGCGAAGCCAGCGACGGCGTTCACAAACAACGGCGAGTTGGGTGGACAATTCACCGGCGTGGTTTGCCACAGCGAAGATTTGAGCAGCGGCCAGCCGGAAAATTTTTGGAGCCGCGCCATCGCCTCCAGAATGATTCGCCGCGAATCACCGAGATTGGAGCCCAGTGCGATGTAGGACAGGCATCTTGCCTGTCTCTGACTTGCCGTTTGCATTGCCTTGAAATGGAGACAGGCTGGAAGCCCGTCCTACTTTAAGCCGAGCACGTCCTGCATGTCGTAGAGGCCGGGCTTTTGCTTCACCACCCAGAGCGCCGCGCGCAAGGCGCCGTTGGCAAAGGTGTCGCGGCTCGATGCCTTGTGGGTCAGTTCCAGCCGCTCGCCGGTGTTCGCAAAAATAACCGTGTGATCGCCCACCACGTCGCCGCCGCGAACGGAATGAATGCCGATTTCCGAGGCCGTGCGTTCGCCAACAATGCCGGCGCGGCCATGCCGTGCCGCTTTTTCGAGCTGCAGCTTGCGCACTTTGGCCAGGATTTCCGCCAGCGTTTTCGCGGTGCCGCTAGGCGCGTCCTTTTTCAGGCGATGATGCATTTCGACGATTTCCAAGTCGAAGTCCGGCCCCAGAATTTCCGCCGCTTTGCGCGTGAGCCAGAACAGCGTGTTCACGCCGGTCGAGAAATTCGACGCCCAGACAATCGGAATTTGCGCCTTCGCCTCCCTGATTTCAAACGTGTCGGTGTCCGTGTGGCCGGTGGTGCCGATGACCAGCGCCTTTTTGTGCTGCGCGCACAGCTTGGCAACCTCGGGCGTGGCCGTATGCGAACTGAAATCAACCACCACGTCGCCGCGCGCGATGACTGCACCGAGATCGTCGCCGATGTCAATCTGGTCGGCAATTTCAAGTTCGCGAAAGTTCGGCGCGCAGGCGATGAGCGCCTTGCCCATGCGGCCTTTGGCTCCGGTGATGATGATTTTGGTCATAGAAAAACGTAAAACGTGAAGCGTGATGCCGATGCGTGGTTCACGTTTCACGCATCACGTTTCATTCATCATTTCAAAATTCCACATGCCTTCATCGTCGCACGCAATTTCGCGCGATTGGCCGCGCTCATCGGCACGAGCGGCAGGCGATATTCTTCCTCGATCAAGCCCATCATCGCCAGCGCGGCCTTGACCGGCACCGGGTTGGTCTCGATGAACAAATCCTTGAACAGCGGATAAAATTCCGCGTGCAGCTGTGACGCTTTCCGGATCTGGCCGCGGGTGAACGCATTCACCATCTGCGCGACTTCACGTGGAATGACGTTCGACGCCACGCTGATGACGCCCTGCGCGCCGACCGCCATGAACGGCAGCGTCAACGAATCGTCGCCGGACAAAATCTCAAATTTCGGACCGAGCGCCGCGCGCAACTGCGAAACCCGGTCGCAACTCCCGCCTGCTTCCTTGATGCCGATGATGTTTTTGCACCCGCGCGCCAGGCGGCTGACCGTCTCGACGCCGATTTCAATGCCGCAGCGTCCCGGGATGCTGTAAAGCACGATGGGCAATCTCGTCGCGCGCGCGATGGCGCAGAAATGCTGGAACAACCCTTCCGGCGACGGTTTGTTGTAATACGGCGCGACCTGGAGCGAACCGTCCGCGCCGACATCCTCGGCCCGTTGCGTCAGGTAAATTGCCTCTTTGGTCGAATTCCCGCCGGTGCCGGCGATGACTTTGATTTTGCCGCGGGCAAATGCCACCGAACGTTCGATGATGCGAATATGTTCGTCGCAATCCACCGTCGGCGATTCGCCGGTGGTACCGACGGGCACGATGCCGTCCACGCCGCCCTTGATTTGCAATTGGATCAGGCAGTTAAGTGCGGTTTCGTCCACTGCGCCGTTTTTGAACGGGGTGACAATTGCGGTGTAAGTGCCGGTGAACATAGTCAATTCACCTTAAAATCGGCGAAAACGGCGCGGTTGGCGAGCAGGAAATTGCAGTACGTTCTCCAGCAAGCGCTGGCGAAGGCTGCCGGCGTCCCTGGCTTTGTATGTCAAGACCACAGCATCTGTTTACGGCGAATAAAAACAATTCGTTTTCAGATTCCGACAGCGAATCTGCTGCCGGGATTTTTGTTTTCGGGGATACCGGAACTGGAAACCGTACTTTGACTGTTCCCGCGATTTCCGCCCGTTAACGGCGGGATGACCGTCGGGTTCAATGCTCAAACCAACAGCAAGGAACCTTTTGACTTTCGCGGCTTTCTGGCCGGCCCCGGCTTGGCGGTTGGTTTCGGGACTTCGGCCTTCGTTGCTTCCGCCAAATAAAGATAGCGACCGCAATTATCACAAAGCTGAATGTCGTCGTCGCGCATCAACGTGGCGACAACTCCGATGGTCACATGCATGTGACAACCCGTGCAGACCTGGTCGCGAACGGCAGCCAGCCCCTTTTTCCCGTGGGCTACCAGGCGGTCGTAGTGGCCGAGGATTTGGGATGGTATTTTGCCGCGCAACTCCGCGACGGCTGATGCGGCGGCTTTTTCCGTGTTTTTTTCAAATTCGAGTGATTGAAGTTTGACCAAATTTTGAAGTAATTCATTCATAAAGCCGTGCGTGTATAATCATTGCAAAATTGGCGAAACCCGGCAAGACGAATCACCGGTCATGCTCCATGAAATAGTTTCTCTAAACCAGTCATTAGTTGGACAGTCTCGCCATCGAACTAAAAAAACAGGCTGTTTCACGCGAAAGTGGATTTGGTGTGGCTCATTGCGATGGTCCCGATTTCGCCGGTCGGTTTTGCTGCCAGAACGAAAAAACCTCCTTCCACCATTCCGGGGATTGTTCGGCAACTTCGTTGTGGTGAGCTCCGGGGATGATTTGAAGGGTTTTCGGTCCCTGATATCCCTCAAATAATCGGTGTCCGGATTCCACCGGAATGATTTCATCTGCGCCAGCGAGAACAATTTTTACCGGTCCGTGATAGTCCTTGAGGCATTCGGCGGGATTGAAGCGGTCGAGCAAAAGCCAATAAGCTGGCAGAAATGGCATCTTTCGCTGGGCCACGGAAGCCAGATCGTGATAGGGCATGAAAAGCACAAGCCCGGCGACGTTCGTGGGGTATGCTTTGGCCAGATGGCAAGCCACTCCTGCGCCGATGGATTCGCTCACCAGGTATTTGGGCAGGCCGTTGGTCAACAAACCAAAAGCTTCCTCGGCGGCGGCAAGGATACTCCGCTTATCCGGCGAACCTGCACGGGAGCCGTACCCGGGATATTCGAGAACATACACGTCAACCGGCGCGGCATCTTGGATGGGGCCGGCGAGATATCTGCGGTCAATGGCACAACCGGCATTGCCGTGCGTTATCAAAACGCTCGCGACCGGTGATGAGGTGGCGGGAAATTTCCAGCCGATGATTTGACCCGATGGATTTCGCCACGGGACGAATCCCAGTTCAGCCGCCGCCGGTTCCGCGAGCGCCGGCGGAATGGTCCTCGGGAAATAAATCAGTCGGCGTTGAAAAACCGCCGCTGCCAAAACGAACAAACTGTAGGCTATGCCAAGTGCCAGCAACATGCGGATGGCGTGCCGCCTTAAACTGGTTTTGAGGAGCGGCACATTGCCTGACACAATGTTTACTCCTTCTTCGCCACTTTCAATTCCAGATGCAAGTCGCGCAGTTGCTTTGGCTCCACGCTGCCGGGTGAATCGGTCATCAAACAGGTGCCCTTGGCGGTTTTTGGAAACGCAATCACGTCGCGGATGCTCGCCGTGTTGCAGAGAATGGCAATCAGCCGGTCGAAGCCGAGCGCGATTCCGCCGTGCGGCGGCGCGCCAAAGCGAAATGCTTCGAGCATGTAACCGAACCGCGCCTTCACCATCTCCGGCGGGATTTGCAGCACTTCCTCGAACACCGTTTTTTGCACGTCGGGCTGGTGAATACGAATCGAACCGCCGCCCAGTTCCACGCCGTTGACCACAATGTCGTAATGCTGGCCGCGCACCTTCTTCGGGTCGGTCTTGAGCATCGGGATGTCCTCCGCCACCGGCGCGGTGAACGGATGATGGCTGGAATACCACCGGTTCTGTTCTTTGTCGAAGCTGAGCAGCGGAAAATCCACCACCCAGAGGAAATCGAACCGGTCGGTGGGAATCGTCAGCTTGCCCTGTGTCTTCAAAACGTCAGCGCAATACAAACGAATCTTGCCAAGAATCTCACACGCGTTCAGCCACTGGTCGGCGGCGAACAAAATCAAATCGCCTTCCTCGATGGCCAGTTTCTTGGCCAGCGCGGCTTTCTCGGCGTCGTTGAAAAATTTCACGATGGGCGATTTCCATTCGACGGTGGCACCGTCTGCCCCTTTTTCCACCTTGATGTAAGCCAGGCCTTTCGCGCCGAAACTCTTGGCGTATTCGGTCATCGTTTCAATCTGGCTCTGGGTCGCGCAGGCGAGGCCTTTGGCATTGAGCGCCTTCACCACGCCGCCGGCGGCGACCGCGCCGCTAAAAACCTTGAACTTGCTGGCGCGGAAATCCTCGGTGAGGTCCGCCAGTTCCATGCCGAGGCGCGTGTCCGGCTTGTCAATGCCGTAGCGGTTCAACGCTTCCTCGAAGGTCAGGCGCTTGAACGGCACCGGCACGTCAATGTTCAGCGCGGTTTTCCAGACGCGTTGCAGCAGTCCTTCAATGAGCGCGTAAATGTCTTCGCGCTCGATGAACGACATCTCGATGTCAATCTGCGTGAATTCCGGCTGGCGGTCGGCGCGCAGGTCCTCGTCGCGGTAACAGCGCGCGAGTTGAAAATATTTTTCCACACCGGCCACCATGAGGATTTGCTTGAACTGCTGCGGCGATTGCGGCAGCGCGTAGAACAGGCCGGGGTTCGTCCGGCAGGGGACGAGAAATTCCCGCGCGCCCTCCGGCGTGGACTTGAAGAGCGTGGGCGTTTCGACTTCGAGAAAGCCCTGTTCATCCATGAAAACGCGCGTGGCGGTGGCCACCTTGCTGCGCACGCGGAGGTTGCGCGCCATTTCGGGCCGGCGCAAATCGAGGTAGCGGTATTTCAGACGCAACTCCTCGTTCACCTTGCTCGCGACTTCCGGGTCGTCCACGGGGAACGGCAGCACGTCGGCCACGTTGAGCACTTCGAGTTCCTTCACCATCACTTCCACCTCGCCGGTGGGAATTTTGGGATTGTTCGTGCCGGCGGGCCGCTGACGGACCTTGCCGGTGACGCGGACCACGCACTCACTGCGGAGCGCCGCGGCGCGTTCGAACAGTTCCTTCGGCAAATCGGACGGGTCAAAGACGGTTTGCGTGCGGCCTTCGCGGTCGCGGACATCAATAAAGATGAGTCCGCCGAGGTCGCGGCGCGAGTGGACCCAGCCGCAGAGGGTGACCATTTGCCCGATGTGAGCCGGGCGCAGTTCGTTGCAATGTTGTGTGCGTTTCATGTTAAAATTTGTAGCCGCGTCTCGTGAGAGCGCGGCAAAATTGAGCGCGCATGGTGGCGGGAAACGCGCCGGATTTCAAAGTAAAAGTAAGACCGACAACCGCCCGGCCTTATTCCGGCAGCGCGATGCGATTGGTCGAATCACCCGTGTTTTTGAGCATTTGTTGCAATCCCGGTATGGAGACTTGCTGCACGCTCCCATCAGCAAGGCCGATGTTTCCCACTCTGTTGTGCATGGCTTCCGTCCAACCGGCGGGAATTTCGGGTCGCAATTCGAGCACGGAACGCACGGGGGACAAACCGTTGGTAACATTACGGTCGCCGGTCAGCAGCATCCGCGGTTGGATCTCCGTCGCATCCAGGCCGACAAAGTAACTGACGTTTTGATTTTTCAATCTGGCGAAGCTGGCGGCGGCGATCCGATTGTCGGCTGGACAAACCAGGATTTTCGGCGTGTTCAATTCATTGGACATCACCTGGAAATGGCGGAAGGTGTTGCCACCCTCGGCATATTCCATCGAACCGTTCTTGTTCGTGGAAACGGCCATGGGATATTTGTCGTTGTTGTCGCCTTCCCAGATGCGGAAGGCGAGGCCGGATTGTTTCAAGTTGTTGACGCACTGGATGCGCTTCGATTTGCCCTTGGCGCTGACCAATGCCGGGATCAGCATTGCCGCCAAAATTCCGAGGACGGCAATGATGACGAGCAGCCCAACCAGTGTGAAACCTTGTCTTGTAAAATGCCGGGGTGTGGAGTTCATGCCCGAAACTATGATCTTCCCGCTGCCGGTTTCAAGTCATTCTTCAGCCGGACTGATGCGCGGGTGTTTTTTTGAAACTTTTTCTGCTTTACCTTTTCCCAAAAGCTGTTTGGCTTGGGTGGTTCCGGGTCATCTCAATGTAAACATACTTTTCGCCATGAAAAAAAATCACCTGTTCATTTACGTGCCGGCACTGGTCTTGCTCGGCTTGGTTGCCACCCTTAATTACGGTTGCGGAAAAAAGGAAACGCCAGCCACCGGACAAAACCCTCCGCCAGGCGGGCAAAATGCGCCCGCGATTGTCTCGGCGGAAAAAACCAGTTTCACCGAGGTCACGTCACAGCTCGATCCCGGCGGCAATTTCTACCTGTACCTCGGGACCGCGCAATGGCTCGACGGTCTTTCCGCGAAGGTTGGCGCCTGGCGGCAGACGGTCACCGCCATGCCCGGCCTCAAGCCGGACAACACCACCAACGTCAACAAGGCGTTCGACATCGTCACCCGCCTCATCAAGGACAGCGGCATTGAAGATGTCAGCGGCGTGGGCTTGAGTTCGGTGGAAATTGAAAAGGGCATGTTCCGCAACAAAGCGCTGTTGCATCATTATCCCGGCAAAGGCACTGGTTTCCTCTGGCAGCTCGCCGGCAAGGAACCGCATCCGCTCACCGGCCTTGACTTCCTGCCGGCCGACACCGCGCTGGCCATCTTCTCGGACCTGGACCTGCCGGTGCTCTGGACCGTTGCGCAAAAGGAAGTCGCCCAAGCCGACCTGCCCCAGGCGCAGGAATGGCTGAAGAAACTTCCCGCCGAATTTGAACAGAAAACCAAGGTCAAATGGGATGACTTCCTCAACTCGCTCGGTGGCGAGTTCGGCCTGGTCCTCACGCTCGACCCATCCAACAACGTGCCCGTGCCGCTGCCCGGCGGCGCGCTGCAAATTCCCGCGCCCGGCCTGCTGATCGCCGTGAAGGTCAACGACGACACCATCTTCAACTGCATTGACAAGCAATTGAAAGCCAACCCGCAGGTCGTCAGCGTGGACAAGCCCGGCCTCAAGATGCGGACGATGCCCGTGCCCCTGCCGCTGCCCATCGCGCTCCGGCCCAGCGCCGCCAGCAGCGGCGGCTACCTGTTCATCGCCACCAGCGACGCGCTGATTGACGATGCCCTCGCCGTGAAAAGCGGACAGAAAGCCGGTCTCAGAACCACCGACGAATTCAAGCATCTCGCGCAAGGCCTGCCCGATCACGGCAACCAGTTCTGCTACATGAGCCAGAGGTTCGCCGACACCTTGATCAAGGTGCAACAACAGGCTATGGCCAGCAGCGCCAAGGCCGAGCCGCAGATGGCGCAATGGATGCAATCCTTTTACCGCAGCCAGCCTGCCTTTGCCTACTCCGTCGGCATCAACACGCCGGAGGGGTGCCTGACCGTTGGCAACGGCAGCCAGAGTTACGCCAACATGGTGCTGCTGCCCGCCGTGGCCGTGCCCGCCATGCTTGCCGCGATTGCCATTCCCAATTTCGTCAAAGCCCGGGCCGTCTCGCAGGAAAACGCCTGCATCAACAACCTCCGGCAAATTGACGCCGCCAAACAACAATGGGCGTTGGAAAACGGCAAAAAATCCACAGACACGCCGACCATGGACGATCTCAAGCCATATCTTGGGAAAATTCCCCATTGCCCCGCCGGTGGCACCTACACCATTAATGCAGTTGGTCAACCGCCCGAGTGCAGCATTCCCGACCACAAGCTGCCTTAAAAAATCACCATATTAGACCACACCGGCCAGCGGTGGAATTCACCGTTGCAATTCCCCGCTCGCCATGTGCTGCCGGCTGGATTAGGCTGTGAGCTTATGGCACCACTGCCGAAACCGGAAGTCATCATTACACACGAAAGCGACCTGGACGGGTTGCTGTCGGGCGCGTTGCTGCAGCGGCTGGCCCAAAAACTGTTCGGCACGGACGTTCCGCTGCAGGCTTACCACTATAATTTCTGGAAGCAGCGCGATTTGCGCGAGCGGTCCGCCTGGGTCGCTGACTTCACCTTCGAACCACGCCTCGACAAGCCGGACTGGGTGATCATTGACCATCACGTTACCGAAACCGCGCCGAAAAATGCGCAACTCCTCCACGACGTGAACAAATCCGCCGGGCTGCTGTGCTACGAGCTTTGCCAACAACACGGCATTGCGTCACCCGCGCTGGACCGGCTGGTGCATTTGAACAACGTGGCCGATTTGTTTTTGGAGGACGATCCTGATTTTGCGATTGCGGGCGACTACGCGAACCTTGTCAAAATTTACCAGTTCTGGAACCTGCACACGCTCGTCGGCGGCGACATTGAAAAATTGCTGGATCATCCGCTGCTCGAAGTCATGGCTGTCAAGCGCCGCATTGAAAATCCGCTGGGCTTTGAATGGAGCAAATCGAACATCACGGAAATCAGCCCGACGGTTGGGTTCATGGACACCATCGTCGGCAACAACAATCTCATCGTCCACCAATTGCTGGAGCAGCAGGCGACGAAATATCCGGTGCTGGTCACGTTGTTTCGGCGCGGGAACGCGGTTTTTGCCAGCTTTCGCAGCCGCAAGGGCGAGGCGCTCAAGGTGGCGGAAAGATTCCAGGGCGGCGGCCATGCCAACGCCGCCGGCGCCATTCTACCCAAATCCGTCCGGAACATTTCCGACGGCGTGGAATACCTGCGACAGGTTTTGAATCCGAAAAACGAGACGCAACAGACGCGGCTGAACAGTCTGGAAAGCCTGTTCGCCGGAATTGAAGCTGAGAAAAAATAGGTTCTACGGATGGCGCAGCCGGAAAAACAGATTGTTGGTCGCAGGACTGATGGTCGCACTTTTGGTCGTTCCGTTGGTGGTGACCGTGCCGCTGAAATCCAGCCAATTCATCGTGGAGAGGTTTGAATTTTGTTGCAGTCCAAAACCATCCGAAGGCGACGGCCACGAGATGACGACGGTATGCGAGTTGGTGAGGCTGATGGTGAGCGATGGGGAACCAGGTGCGCCAGCGCCATTGAGAAGCACTGAAAGGGAGTTATCATTATAATTAGCACTAACCAAGTCCGGCAGACCGTCGCCATTGACATCCGCCACCACAACGAACTGAGGATATGAGCCAGCAATAGAGCCGACAGTCAGCGTGGCATGGGAACCAAATCCGCCGCTTCCATTGTTCGTCAAGACTGTCAAAGTGCTGTCACCAGAATTCGCGCAGATCAAGTCGGGCTTGCCATCCCCATTAACATCCGTCGCCGCCACACAAAGCGGGCTGGAACCGACCACCAGCGTGGCATTGGAGCCGAACCCCCCGCTGCCATTATTGGTTAGCACGATAAGGGTATTGTCGACAGAATTCGCGCAAATCAATCCGGGTTTGCCATCTCCATTGATATCCACCGCCACAACCGAAGCGGGGCCTGAACTCGGGCCTGAACCTACGTTGAGTGTGGCATTATACCCGAACCCGCCGTGGCCATCATTGGTCAAAACGGTCAAGGTGCCGTCATATTCATTTGCGCTGACCAACGCGATTTTGCCATTACCATTGATGTCCACCGCCGCGATGGATACCGGGTATGTGCCGACAGTGAGTGTGGCATCAAGGGCAAATCCACCGCTGCCATTGTTGGTCAGCACGGTGACAGTGTCGTCGCCGGAATTTGCGCTGATCAAGTCCGGTTTGCCGTCGCCGTTCACATCCGCCGCCATGACAAAAGCAGGGGCTGAGTAAATACTTAAGCCGACGTTGAGTGTGGCATTGGAGCCAAACCCGCCATGGCCATCATTGGTCAAAACGGTCAAGGTGCCGTCACCTAAATTCGCGGAGATCAGGTCGGGCTTGCCATCGCCATTGACATCCGCCGCCGCCACCCCGAGGGGATATGAGCCGACAACCAGTGTGGCATTGGAACCAAACCCGCTACTGCCATTGTTGGTCAACACCATAAGAGTTCCATCGTTAAGATTTGCGCTGATCAGCGCGATTTTACCATTACCGTTTACGTCCACCGCCGCGACACAAGCAGGGCCGGAGCCGACTTGGTACGAGGTGGCCGGAGCAAAAATTCCGCTTTGGGCGGCAGCTTGATGGATCATGATGAGCAGTGTTGGAAGAATCAGCGAACGAAAAGAATAAGTATTCATTGAGTATTATTCTGGTTGTAATTCAACGATTTTATTGGTTTCAGATGGGGAATTTGCAGCAGATTACAGGCCAATGTGACAATTTTTAGGACACTCAGGTTTGAGAAGACATAGAGGTGCTTGGGGTGTGAAATGGTTGATTTATTGGGTTAGATTACACGTGCAACTGTTTGACGATGTTATCTATTGCCATTAACATCGTCGTCGTTTATGGCTGAATCGCAAACGCCGGTTTCTTCCTCATCCCGTGCCGACAACCGTCGGCCGAATCAACTCCGGCCCATCCGTTTTCAAAATCACATCGCGCCCTACGCTGCCGGCTCGACGCTTGTCGAATGGGGCAACACGCGTGTCATTTGCGGCGTGACCATCGAGGAAACCGTGCCGCGTTGGATGAAGGAGCAGGGGGTCAAGGGCGGCTGGATCACCGCCGAATACTCGATGCTCCCGTATTCAACGTTGCAACGGAAGCAACGCGACAGCACGAAGGGGAAAATTGACGGACGATCGCAGGAAATCCAGCGGCTCATCGGCCGCGCCATGCGCGCCGCGCTCGACCTCGACAAACTTGGCGAGCGCACGGTCTGGGTGGATTGCGACGTGTTGCAAGCCGATGGCGGCACGCGCACCGCAGCCATCACCGGGGCCTTTGTCGCGTTGTCGCTCGCGGTGAAAAAATTGATGGCGGAAAAAAAACTGGCGCAAAGCCCGGTTCTCAATGCCGTTGCCGCCACGAGTGTTGGCATTGTCAACGGCCGGCCGCTGCTGGATTTGTGTTACACGGAAGACGTGGGCGCGGCGGTGGATTTGAATCTCGTGATGAATTCCGCCGGTGAATTTATTGAAGTTCAAGGTACCGGTGAGGAAGCCACGTTTACGGAAGCGCAACTTGCCGACTTGCTCGTGCTCGGCAAGGCGGGCATCCGCGAACTGCTCGCCGCGCAGGAAAAAGCGCTCACACAAGGTTGATTCACTTGGCCACATCCGCTTCCCAAAAATCACGGCGCAAACCAAAACCGCCCGCCACTGCGCGCCTGTTGCTGATCCGCCACGCCGAGGTTGAATCGCGCTATCAGCACACGTTTGGCGGGCGGATTGACATGAATCTTTCGGCGCGCGGCCGGGCACAGGCTGAAATCCTTGCCGGTTGTCTGCGCGGCAAAACCTTCAACGCGATTTACGCCAGCCCGATGAAGCGCGTCCAGCAGACGCTTGCGCCGCTGCTCAAAAACGGCGCGCCCGCACAAACCATTTTGCCCGGATTGTGCGAGGTGGATTTCGGTGATTGGACGGGATTCAACTGGGAGGAAGTGCGCAAAAAGTTCGGCGTTCATCCTTATGACTGGCTGGACGAAATCGAGTTGGGCGCGGTGCCCAACGGCGAGACGGGTGTTCAATTCCGCGCCCGTGTCGAGTCGTGCCTGTTTGAAATCATCCGGCGGCATCCAGTCGGGACGGCTGCGATTTTTTGTCACGGCGGCGTCATCCGCATGCTGCTGGCCATTTTGCTCGAACTGCCGCTGCCGAAGACCAATTCATTTGAAATCGAATACGCCAGTGTCACGCAGGTCGTGCTGCATCCACACCTGAACGAAATCGAACTGCTCAACTTCACGCCCTGGCGCGACCTTGTAGCGTGACTGATTTTTAGGTGGGGCCATACTCCCGGCGAGCCGGTTTTTGCAATGCCAGGACGGCTCGCGAGGACGCTCGCCCCACCAGTTGAAAAAAATGAAGACAACTAAATCGCTCTGGCACGTTTCCATCATTACGACGGCTGAGGCCGAGGACGCGGTTTCAGAACTTCTTGGCACGGTGTCTGATCAACCGGTTTCAACCTATTTCAACCTGGAAACCGGCGTGGCCACGGTCACGGCCTATTGCCGGCGAAAACCGGCCAAGCCGGCTGAATGGAGCGCAAAAATCCGCGTTGGGCTGAACCAAATTAAAAACTGCGGGCTGAAAATTGGTTCCGGCAAAGTTACAATTGCGAAAATGCGCCGTGAAGACTGGGCCGAATCATGGAAACGGCATTTCAAGCCCATCGAAATTGAATTTAAGAATCGGAGGGGCGAGTTCTGCGAGCCCCCAATTTCATCAAAAAAATCAGGTCGTCGTGGAATTCCGCCCTCCGCAGGGAAATCACTGCTCATCAAACCCAGTTGGAGCAAAAAACGTCCGCGCAAAAATCAGGCGGTTGTCATTCTTGATCCCGGACTCAGCTTTGGCACCGGCCAGCATCCGACGACGGCGTTCTGCCTGCGGGAACTGGTGCGTTGTGGAGAAATCAAAACAGGCCGGTCATTTTTAGACATCGGCACCGGTTCGGGAATCCTGGCGATTGCGGCGGCAAAACTGGGTTATTCTCCGGTTCACGCCTTCGATTTTGATCCCGAGGCGGTTCGTGTTGCGCGTGCCAACGCCCGTGCGAATGGCGTTCATAAAAAACTGCGGATCGTGCGTCGGGACGTGACAAAACTGCCGATTCATCCGGCACGACAATACGATTTGATTTGCGCGAATTTGATTTCGACACTGCTGATGGCCGGGCGACGGCCGATTATGGCGCAATTGCACCACGGCGGAACGCTCGTACTGGCGGGAATTTTAAGGTCGGAGTTTTCACAGATGCAGAAGATTTATGCGAAACTTGGACTAAAACTTGCTGTCAAAAAAATTGAAAACGAATGGTGTTCGGGTTCATTTTGTTACGCCGAAGAAAATTTTTAGAAAAATTTGAATGACAAACACTGCGATCAGTCTTATAATCGGGAGCGTAAGCAGTTAGCCGTGGCCAACAAGGAAGGTTGTGGCGCTGCCAAACTCCGCAACATGAGGTAACATGAGTTGTGTTATGAAAAGAATGATGGAAGTCATCACGGAGGCTGTTCGGGATCCAAAACACCCATTCCGCAAGCTGGATCATCAGCCAAAAAAACCACTAAAAAACCGGTACGAACGCAGAAAAGTAAAGGAGTATCTGCATTTGGGTGACTGGCAGGAGGAAATGGCATAAAAATATTGCCCAACTTGAATAAATAAGCCGCGCGTGAGCGCGGCTTTTTCTTTGATAACGGCATATCTATTGGCACTCCGGGCAAATGCCGAAAAATTCAAGTTTGTGAGTCACGCTTTTAAAACCATTCGCGGCGGCAATGCGCGACTCAATCTGGCTCGGGAAGCATTCCTCGATTTCGACCACTCCCGCACAGCGCGTGCAAATCAGATGATGGTGATGGCCGTCATCGCCTTCGCCGACCAGTTCAAATCGCGCCGCGCCGTCGCCAAAGTCAAACCGCTTCACCATCCCCATCTCCTCCAGCAGGTGCATCGCACGGTAAATCGTCGCCAAATCGCACTGCCCCTTGGCCATGGCGGCAAAAATATCCTTGTTTGTGAGCGGATGCGGGTGTTGTCGAAGAATTTCCAAAATTGCCGCGCGTGGGCTGGTGATCTTTCGCGCTTGCTGGCGCAAACGACCCGTCAACACGGACATTTTCTGCCGCTGGTGGGAGTGGGAATGTGCGTGCGCTTTCATTTTTTAAAAATCAGACCGGCAATTCCCGGAATCAAGCCGACGACAATCGCCAGGGCCGGACGGCCAAACTTTTTTGAAACGGCGTTTTTCATGTTGCGTTCAGGCTTTCAAATGGAAAAAAAGAATCAAGACGGCGATTGCGCCAAACCCGGCGGCAAAATATGTCAGCACGAGTTTTTTGTGATGTTTCAAAATTTCGCCCAGCACGGCGTGGGCGGCCAGATATAAAAATCCGCCCCCGGCGTTCGCGAGCGCCAGCGCCAGCCAGAAATTGGAAGCGCTCCGCAGAACAAACCAGCCCAGTAATCCGCCCAGAATGGTTGTGGATTCAACCGCCGCCACAAGCCACAGCATTTTCCCGCGGGGATATCCGCCGCCGAGCAACAACGCGCCCAAGGCGAGGCCTTCGGGAAATTTATGCACGCAGATGGCGAACGTGATGGACAGGCCAACCGGCCTGGTTTCTTCGTTTCCGGCCGCCAGCGCCAGCCCGTCCACAACGCAATGGATGGACAGCGCCAGCATCATGGCCGTGGCGAATTCGGCCAGACGATGCGTGGTGGCCTCGTCAAAATGGCTGGCCGCGCATGCCGGACAGACATGGTAAACATATTTGGTGATGAGCGCGAAAAGGAAATAGCCCGAAGCTCCCGCCAGCAGGAATTGCCACCAGTGCAACGCCTCCAGACATTCCGGCGCGATGCCGCAAACGGCGACGCCCAGCAGCGTTCCCGCGCCCAGGCTGATGAAGGCACAAAGCTGTTCATGTGTCCGCGCCATCCACGCGCTCAATGCGCCGCCCGCCAGTGCGATGGCAAACGCCGCAAAAATCTGGATTAACATGGGTGCGGTGATCATATCATTTTAAATGCAAATCGTTTGCATCTCAATCTGACATAAAAACCGCCCGGCTGCAAATGCAATCGGGCGGCGGAAAACCGGTTACTTCATCAGCAGCATCTGGCGCGCGCGCTTGATGGCTCGGGTCAGGCGGCGCTGGTAATGCGCGGGCATCCCGGTGTATTTGCGCGGCAGGATGCGGCCTTGGTCGGTCACATATTGCCGAAGTAAATTGGTGTTTTTGAAATCGAGCGCGTCGGCGGTAAAGTCAATCTTCGGCTTTGGACGCGGCGTGCGTTTTTCCATCTGGCCGTGGCGCGAACCGCGGCGGTCTTTGTCGGCATGGGTCTTGCGGGGCATAATTACTTGATTTCGCGGTGAAGCGTGTGGCGGCGGAGCGCCGGATTATACTTTTTGAGTTCCAGCTTCTCCGTCTTCAGCTTCTTGTTGCGGGTGGTGGTGTAGCGTGAAGGCGATTTGCCTGCCTTGCGCGCTTCGGTGCATTCGATGGTGATGATTTCGCGCGGCATAAATTATTCCTTGTCCTTGGCCTTTTCCTCCGGCTCGTCGTCTTCGCCTTCCGCTTCCGTGGCGCCGGTGCTGTCCACCGTGCCCAACTGGCCGATGCGACGCGATTTCAAAGCCCCTTCGCGTTCCAACTGCGCCTGCGCCTCGACGGTGAACCGCGTCCACGGAATCGCTTCGAGGCGCGACTTGGGAATCGTCTTGCCGGTCAATTCACAGACGCCGTAGGTCTTTTTCTCGATGCGTTTGAGCGCCTCCTCAATTTCATAAACCGCGTCCTGGTCGGAGGACAACAGGCTTAACGCGAAATCGCGATCAAAGTTGTCCGTGCCTGAATCGGCCATGTGCAGGCTGTAGCCGGGCAGTTCCTGCGCGGATTCCTTGGCCAGGCCGTTCATCTGCCCGAGCAGTTGTTCGCGCAAATCCAGCAGGCGCTGGCAATACTTCTGCCATTCGGGTTTGACATTCTTCGGGATGGCGGTGGCTTTGGGTTTCAACACCGGCCGGCCGAGAATTGCCGCTGTGGCGGAAACCGGTGGCTTGCCGGTCGTTTTTTTCTTTATGGTCACAAATTAAAAATCAGATTCAGTTCGTCAAGAGCGCGGAAATGTAGCAGAGCAAAACAAATATGCCACAAAAATTTTCAGAAATTTTCGAGCCGTAATACCGCCGGTGACTTCCGCTGCTTATACGACCGCCAACGGGATTATGAAATTCAATTGTCATGTTGGGCAATTGCAGCAGGCCGCGCACCAACCGGCGGGAAATTTACCTTGCCACCCGTGCGTGTGTATCCAGCACAAAAGGTCCCGCCTTTGACGAAAAATCCGCAACAAAATGAATGTCTAAATAATGTGCAATCGCTTGCCCCGACCCAGCTTGAGAATGAGAACCCGCAACGGAATTATCGCTGTAAACATTATCAATTGCCCGGCATTAAATTGTCCAAACTCAACCCGCCGGCGGCATCAAATATGCTGATTCTTTGCGAAACAATAACCAGTGAAGATCATGAAAAATCGTAGTCAAAGTTCATGTTTGGCGGCGTTGATTTTAGCTGCCGGCCTGTTCGCAACAACCTTCCGGGCGTCGGGCGCGGCATATTCTCTCGCCATCAATGAGAGCAACCCTTCCGCCGTCGTGATCACCGGCAGTGGGATGGGAGGCATTGGCACTGATGGAACCACGACTGCCAATTATGGCGTGGATCTTGCGAATTTCTTCACTGCGGCTGTCAGCATCGGTGCTCAATCCGCCAGCGGCACTCCCAGTCTCCAACCTGCAACCGGAGGCAATATCTACAACAATTATAACTCTGATACTTACGAGGCCACCGGCGGAGCGTTGCTGGATTTAAACCTGTATTCTTCCGGCACGAGTGCCCAGACGTTTACCTTTGGCAGCGCGCCATTTAACACTGGCACGGAAGTCATTAATTTGTCCGCCTACCTCGCGGACCTTCCCACCACCCTCAGCGCCCACGGCAGTATCTATGCTGGAGATTCCAGCGGTAAAGGCAACGGCACAATCATCGGCGGTTGGGATGTCACCGCCGTGCCCGAACCCACCACGCTGGCGCTGGCCGGCTTGGGCGTGCTGGGCTGCGTGCTGATGTTCTGGCGCCGGAAAAGCTGAAACTGAAATCTGATTTGTGGGGGTTAATGGGTGCGGGATTCGTTCCGCATCCATTTTTTAATTTCACCGCCCGCTTTTTAAGCAACTTCAATCTTGGCAGAACATCCGGATGTCCCGGCACGGGTGTCACCTCGTTTCAATGCAGGCAAGGCTTTTGCCGGCTTTTGTGCCATGCCTACGAAATTCATTTCGTCGGGACTGTGCCGCAAGGCAGCCTCCCTTGGCACACGATTCTCAATGACAGTCACTTGTGAAAACTTTCGGAACACCCAAAGCACAAAATAACTTGACAATACAACATTGTCTCTTATATAGACTTACGAAAAGTCGGGCTGAAGTAAAATGGTTACTTTTAAAAATTTCTCTGGGTGGGCCATGTTGGGATTACTCTTAATCTGTATATATTGCTGTGCCAGTCCATATGGAGGATATAATGCAAAATAAAATTAAACGTTTCTGTTTTTTCATTATTGCCACTGCCCTGCTCGTTGGCGTGAGCGGCTGCGTTACTCCGTATGAGCCGCCGCCATTGCCTCAATCGGCATGGGGCGACCACTATGCTTTTAGTTATCAACCCAAGGGTGAAATCAAGCCTGCCGCGTCGGTGCCGGTCACAATCGCTGTTGTGAATCCTTCTTACAAAGTCGAGGACAGCGTGCTTGCCGCCGAACTTTACCGGAAAATTGGCAAAGGACTTTCTGCTTCAATGGGCACCGACTTGGACAAAATCCTCATCACCAAAGGCCTCACCACCACCGGGCCATTTCCATCGTTGGATGAGATTACTTATTCCGATAAAAAGGGTGCGGCACTTACGCTTGCGCCGCAGGTCTTCATTACAATGGAAATAAAAGATTCCGGACCACCCGTGCAAATCGGCAACCCTTGGGCACGGGGACAAGGAGGGACGATAGCACGTGGAGGCGGAATGGTACAAGGAGGCGCATCACTCCGCGCTGACCAATACTTTGTCATGAACGTAACGGGTTGGATTACCTTCATCATGCAGGAACCGCTTTCCGGCGAAAAAATGTGGATTAAAAAACTCGAACTCGACCCCGTAACCACGCAAGGTATAATTTCCACTGAAAGCATCCCTCAAATCACCGATGGCGGTTTCCTCGTTGGACCAATCGTGTCTGGCTACACACGTGGAAATATGTTGTATGACGGCAGACCAGATGCTTTGGCCGATGCCTTGAAACAAATCTATCCTGTCGTCATGTCCCAATTTGAAAAATATATTGACACTGACGAACTGGGTCAGCTCAAGGAGAAGGCCAAGGAAATCCGCGCCTCAAACGTGTTCATCGGCAAATAGCTAAATTGGCTGGCCTTTCACCCATTCTCAATGCACGCATATGCATTGTGATTGTGGATGCTCTCGAAATTCTCCGCCTCGACCTTGTACCACGTTACCCGCGGATGCGCGTTTAGCTTCAACGCCACGTTGCGCACCAAATCCTCCACGAACACCGGATTTTCATAGGCGCGTTCCGTCACGAACTTTTCGTCCTGCCGCTTGAGCAGGGCGTACAGCTCCGAACTCGCTGAGCTTTCCACCATTGCCACCACGTCCTCGATCCAGACCGGCTTCGTGAACCGCAGCGCCACCGTCACCAGCCCGCGCTGGTTATGCGCGCCGTATCGGGCAATCGCCTTCGAACATGGGCACAGCGTTGTTACCGGCACCTTCACCGTCAGCACAAAACCAATTTCATCGCCACACGCCGCCGCGTCGAACCGCGCCAGGTAATCCATCAGGCTTTTCTTGCGCGACACCGGTGATTTCTTGGACATGAAATACGGGAACTCGATTTCCAGGTGCGACGTGGCCGAGTTCAACCGCTTTTGCAGCGAACGCAAAATGTCCATGATATTTTCCACGTGGATGACGCTGCCATGCGCGTTGAGCGCCTCGACAAACCGGCTCATATGCGTGCCTTTGAACTCCTTCGGCAAATCCACGAACATGCCGATGGTCGCCACCGTGTTTTGCACACTGCGCGCCTTGTCGCGCACTTGGATGGGAAACCGCAGCCCGCGCACGCCCACCTTGTCAATCCGCAACTCACGATGATCGCGCTCGCTCTGCTTGTCGTAAAGCTTCCGCGCCGGCGCGTTCCTTTTGGCCCCGCGCAACGCAACGCCGTTCCGGCTGATTTTCAGCATGGGGAGACAGTAACAGCTTTGCGGGATTTGGCAAAAGTGTTCTTTGATGGAACCGGCGCGCAGTGCTTGGCCACCCGCTCTGGATCAGTCACTCCACGCCCACGTTATGTCCCACCGCCCAATGTTTTCGATCGGCAGGATGTCGCCGTCCGGACTGAACTTCAAGGGCGCGCTCCAGAACTGAAAATCGTGGCCCTTGCTGCCATCCGGGCGGGATCCCCAGCGATCCGCCATCCAGATGAATAACGGCTCTCCGGACATTGGAATTCTCGCGACCCAGGCTTCCTGTGCGGGTATGATCGGAGCGTCATTTTCCGGACTACGATTGATGTTGGACCGCGGGGTATATGGACCCAAAGGTGAAGTGGCCGTCAAAACCTGCTCCGTGCTGCCCTCGAGACAATCACCACAGAGAGGTCCGCAGAGGGCGTAGTAGAGATTGTTTCGCCGGAAGAGCACGGGAGCTTCGCTGCCTTTGGCCAGAACATTGCTGGTCTTGCCAGCCGAACCCAGGTAATCCGGCGTCAAACACTCCACGCGAACGGCGTATCCTTCGCCGATGGCAGTGTAGATGTAATAACCGGTTCCATCATCATCCACGAAGAGACTGCCGTCACCGGGGCGAGATCCGAAGACAGGCACATTCAGGTTAACAATGGTAAAAGGTCCAACTGGCGTGTCACTGGTGGCCACAGCATCTTGGCCGTTCCACAGTTTGGGAAACCAGTTATACCAAAGCACGTACTTGTGAGTATGCGGATTGAAAACCACACTGGGACGGGTATAAACACCGGTCGGTTGATCCTTGAGCAGTTCACCTTCATAAGTCCACCGTTCAAGATCCGGCGAGCTGTAAACCCGGAACGGGCAATTCAAGGCCAGACTGCTTTCATTGGTTCCGTAAGCCATCCCGTAGAGGTAAAAACGTCCGTTGAAGAATTGAAGGCAGCCATCATGCGCGTCAATGATCTTCCCCGCAACATCGCGCCGGGGCTCAATATTGTTGATGGTAACGGTCTGTGAACGCTTCGGTTTTGACTCCACATTTTGCGACTGGTGCTGCTCATCACACGAAATCGTGAAGGCCGCGAGAAAAAAGGCGAGCAAAGTCTGCTGGCAATGCTTTGCCGAAACCTTTCGCGAAATCCAGGTCAAAGAACTTGCTGCCAACGTCATGCAAAAAATTGGGAATCGGGGCGGCGTCTTAATTTGGGTTGTAGTGTCGGCGCTGTGCGCCGATTCGTTCGAGCCACAGGCTCGACGCTACAGCAAACAGGGACATTGCCGGAATCGTTGTTTGTTTGTCTGCACACGTGGATGAGATTATCTTGGGGTCAATGGGCGTCAAGATGCCATTATTGCTTCGAGACACAAAAAACAACGGCAGCTTCGCGGCATTTGGCAAAAGTGTTCTCCCGGAATAAATGTGCGGGGCGGTCCGCCGTGTTAATTGCCCGCGCCCCACATAATGTGCCACTGGGCAACATCCTTGAGCGGCTCGATGCTGTCGTCTGGACCAAACTTCAACGGTGCGCTCCAGAACTGAAAATCATGGCCTTTGATGCCATCCGGAGTGGATTGCCAGCGGTCAGCCATCCAAAAAAAGGCCGGGTCTCCGCTTGTTGGAATTTTTACGACCCAAGTTTCTTGCGCCGGTAGGACAGGAGCATTGTTCTGATAGGTGATATTGTTGGTAAGCGGAATAACAACTTTCCTTCCGGGAATATCCACAGTCCAAGCTTGGTTTTTCCATTCGGTCGGGCCGCCACTTTCAGGGCGACGGTTGATGTTCGGAGCTTTGTAAAAAGGACCCATGGGTGAAAAGGAAATGAAAGCCTCCACCTCGCTGCCCTCGGGACAAAAGGCGCAGCGTGGCCCGCAGAGAGCGTAGTAAAGGTCCTTCCGTCGGAAGAGCACGGGCGCTTCAGCCCCGATGGCCAGAACGCTGCTGGTTTTGCCGGTCGCACCCAGATAATCGGGAGTCAGGCGCTCCACGTAAACGGTATATCCTTCGTTTATGCAGGCATAGATGAAATAACCGGCGCCATCGTCATCCACAAAAAGACTGCCATCCCCGTCGCCGGGATGGGAGAGCTGCACGTCCGGAGTGGCAATTTTGAAAGGACCAACCGGCGTATCGCTGGTGGCAACTCCGTGCCGGCCGAACCAGTCTTTTGAATTTGGATACCAGCTATACCAAAGCACATACTTGTGGGTGTTCGGATTGAATACCACGTACGGACGATAATAAAGGGCATCTGGACGTTCCTTGAGCAGCGGGCCTTTATACGTCCAGTGCTCAAGGTCGGGCGAGCTGTAAACCCGGAAGTCGTTGTTGGTTATACCGTCGGTCTTCCCGTAAGCCGTCCCGTAAAGGTAATAACGACCATTGAAAAACTGGAGGCAGCCGTCATGGGCATCAATAATTTCTCCGGCTACATCACGCCGGGGCTCGACATTGTTGATGGTAACAGTGCGCGATTTCTCGTCCGGTTGCTTCCGGTCACAAGATGTTATTAAGGCGGCAATGGAAAAGACGGACACAAACACGACAACCTGGCCTGGCAAAGATCTTCGTGCCGTCCTAATTGACGTGAAAAAGTTGTTCATGAGGAAACATTCCCAAAAAACACATACCGGCATTCTATCGGTCTTGGAACACGCCTAAAAACGGTGCGTTCGGCGTATGCTGCAAAATGTTCTCTTGAAAAGCAAACGGGATTTGAGGCGTTGGGCTATTTTGGATTCTCATTTTTTAGAGCCGCCATTTCTTCGACGCTCCATACCCGGTTGGTAACGCCAGATTCCATTGCTGGCGTCACGCGTAAAGTGTGGTGTATCCGGCAGAAGTTGTAATGGAAAAAATACAGGGCGAGCGAGTGCTTCAAGTTTTCCAGCTTCTTTGAGTAGCCGGTGCTTAACCGCGTGAACCGGCGGTTGTTCATCCGCAGCGTCAGATTGTGGCACTCAACAAAGCTGGTTGAAATCAGCTTGCGGTCGGGCTTGCCGGTGATTTTTCGTCTGCGAACGCCGATGCACTGGGGCGGTGAATAACGCGCCTCGAAATTCTGCTGTTTCCCAAACATTTTTATCAGCATCGCATAATCCACATCCGCGCCAAAAGCGGATTCAACGGCTTCCAGATAAGGCCGGTAGCCATCACTGGTCAACTGGATACGATGCGCCAGCCGATCTTTCAGGTCGCCGATGAAAAGACTCGCGCTGGCTTCACTGCGGTCGCCAACGTGCCAGCTTGGAATCAGCTTGGTGTTGGCATCAATGGCAATCCATGTCCAGGTGTCGCCAATGCCTTTGACATCTTTGAGATGCGGAGGAATGTTGGCCTGTTTGCAATAGGTGAAATTCCAAATCTCATCTACTTGGATAACTTTGCAGGTCAGGTTGCGCATCAACTTGTCATGGTGATAGGCGCAAGCCCTGCCCGTTTCCACCATCACGCGGGACACGGTTCTCTTGGCGAATCCGGTCAGTCTGACGGTGGAGCGCAACGAACAGCCTTCAACGAGGCAGGCTATGATTCGAGCGCGTTCTTGGATGTTTAATTGGTTCATACAAAGGATGGGTGTGAATAAGTAGTCGGAGTTTGCCCTTGCGGGAATTGAAGGGCGGGTCATGCTGCGGTTCACCCAAGCCGCGACATGACGCCGCCTGATGAATATGTGAGTGAGTACCAGAGGGTCGTTGACGACATTGCCAACGACAGGCTGAAAGATAAAAGCCCAGCCGATTTGAAGCAGATGCGGCTGGTGTTAATCAGCCAACATGAAACCGACAAATTTTACTCAGGCGCACAGCCATACATTTCGATTGTAGAGGGGGAGATTGCCGGTCGAAAATCCAATCGGCTTGTGTGGTGGACTATTTTGGTTGCGATTGTCGCTACTGTTTTTTCTGCGATTGCGGCTTGGCCTGTAATGCGAGAGTGGATTCCAGCCTCTCAAGGCGCTTCTCAAAGCGGGGATACAGATTCCAGTTCAGGTAATAAAGGTTCAACGAATTTATCAACAGCCCCACCGCTAAAATGAAAAGAGTGATGGTGTGCGCTGTGGTTAGTGTTTCGATTTTCATAACTGTATGGATTTAATGGAAACCTCCCGTGTGAGTTGCCCGGCCTGGTTGGGAGGCGGGTTCCAAGCCGGGAAATTGATTGTTGACCCGCCGGTTTGCCGGGTATTTGATGCGGGCTACTGATTCACCCCTTTAGCTTATGAAGAAAACTATTCTCTTGTTGTTGGCTTTAAGCGCCGTTTTGATTTCAGGCTGCTCAACTTCGTCGGGCGTTGTTTCGACGGGACCAGACTCCTACATGATTTCCAGAACTCAATGGGGCTTTCGCGGCCCCGGCCTCGTCAAAGCGGCTGCAATTAAAGAAGCGGATGCTTATTGCAAGAAGCGCGGCAAGGCAATCATGGTGACAAAAACCGTTGAGACGGGTGTTAAGTTTGGTTCTGAACCAGCCGCCGAGGTGTATTTCAAATGCCTCGATCCGAATGACCCGCAGCTTAAACAACCCGTGACCATTGAAGAAATCGTGCGATAAAATGGCTAGGGGTTTGGATGTGTGTTGATCTTTCCCAAAACATCCATCAGGCGGCTATATGACAAGTCAAAAAGACGAGAAGGCGAGATTGGAACCGGCAACTCTCCTAAATCAGGAAAACCAGCCTGTTGCCAGCGGGCGAGCGCATTTTTTAGAGCATGGCACTGTTGGGCGGTTTTACCCTCCGCCAGCCACTCAAATTCCGAAGCACAGACCATTGTCGTCGCTAAAAAGCCTTTCAATGTCAGGCAAGGTTTATGGCGTTGCGAATGTGAAGTTGTGTCGGTTGCGGGTGCCGAAGGGCTGCGATGAGCCGCAATATCACTATCATTTTGATGTTTTATCATAGGTATAGATTTAATGGAAACCTTCCGTGTGAGTTACCGGCTTGGCTGGAAGGCGTGTTCCAAGCCGGGAAATAATTTTGCCGCCGGACTCCGAAAAGTCCGGCGGCATTTGCAGACAAACTGACCAAAGGCGAGCGCGCGGCGCTCGCAAAACTAACTAGGGAAATGAAGGCAGTTTTGAAGAAGGCTGGCATCAAGCGTGTCCGACCTGGCATAGTAAGGAAGCAATCCGGCGTCGTATTTTCTCTGACCGGCCCGACGAGTGACGACGTGTTTTTGGCGAAGGCGGAGCTTGATAAACATAACTATCCCCAGCGGCGTTAGACACGAGCGTTCCGCAGTTTTTAATAACCCGGCCAGTTGTTGTGTCGTGGAATTCAACCGGGATCGGGCGAAGTTTGGTCTTCGGCAAGCCAGCGGAAAGGTTCCGCTTTGGTTTCCGTGGTGTTTTTTCGGTGAGCTTGATAACATCCTGCATGATCGCATGTGCAAGCTGGTTCGTGTCAGTTGGCTGTTTGAGTCTGTGATTTTTATTTTTCATCCCTGCATTTTAGCAGGGATTTTAGCCGGGTGGAAAAAATCAGGATTCAAAATAGCCCAACGCCGGATTTGACAACTTCTCCAGCCAATATGAATTCACGCGTGAAGAGCAATTGTTTCGCAATCTTTTTATCCACCCTGTTCTGGTCAACTTCCTTTGCCGCCGACACATTTCGCGTTGCCACTTACAACGTCGAAAATTATCTGGATCAGCCGACCGAATCGCGTCCGCACCCGAAATCCGCCAGGGCCAGGGCCAAGGTCTGCGAAAGCATTTGTTCGGCGTTTCGCTTGTCACTGGCAATCATGCCGAAAATGCCAATAAAACACGCATAAACAAAAGGTTTTATGATTGCCGTGCAGACTCTCGCCAATGGCAACCAATGGCAACCAATAGAAGCGAATAAGGCAAAATATGGCAACCGTTGGCAACCGCTGGCCGCGTTTCAGGGCGTCCGGTGGGCGCGGTGGGCGTCTTTGTGCCTGCAAGGGGCGGCGCTCGCTGCCCTGCTTACGCAGCGAAGCGGGGCGGGCGGTGTAGTGCGGCCTGTAACGGCTTGAAGTCATCAAAATCCTGCTTGCGGTTCCCCATATCAGGACAAGCTGGGCGTCGGAAACGCTCGCCAGCGGGCAACGTAGCGCGAAGTTTCAGCCGCCGAGATCCAAAATCGTAAAAAAGAGACGCCCAAAGCTTTCACCCTGGGCGTCGGTGCATTGAATCCGCGCCGCGCCATGCGTGCCCGGACTCGAAATTTATTGCCGGTGTGTTGTATGAGTTCCACACGCGGCAAAGCGTTCACCGCGACAGGCGGGAACGATTTCGCGGCGCAGAAAATGAACCGGAACGCGCCGCAAAATTCTTTTTATTGTGCTCCGCTGTCCGCCGAGACGCAGAATGAAACGGGGTGACGAACGCATACGTCGGCGTAGGTGTGAACGGTGATTCTCATTTCCGCGTTCACATCGAGGCTGAAGGGATTGACTATGACATCAACGCCACGGCCCCACATGCCAAGGATAACTTCCGCCCAGTTTCCAAAAAACGCCTGATTGTTAAAAACCTGATTTGTCGTCGCGGCGCGGTAGCCGTTCACGTTGCCGTCATTGGTCGCATCATTCGGGCCGAGTGTTTCCCATAAGAAGATGGGCACGGTCGTTGAAACGCCGGTTCCAGTCTTGGCGATCTGCTTCCAGCGGTTGCGCGTCGAGGGTGAGACTACAAAGCCAAATTTGCCGTCGGGCACGTCGGCGTTGGCGGTGGCCAATGCCGCCTCGAAATTCAAAAGCGTTTGCCAGCTCGCCGGGCCGCCAAAGAGAAGCGAGCCGATTCCGGTAGTGTTCAAAATTCCAGTTGGCTCGCTGGCCGCGCCTTGCCCGTTCAAAATGAAGTAATCCAGTTTGATGCCGACTTGTGCGGCAAGGTCGGCGCGTATCCAGTTTTCAACGGCAACCGAGGATTGCAAAACCAGTTGGCGCGAGTATTGGACGGAAGCGGTCGCCCGCTTCGGACTCATTAGAATTTGATCGAGCGTTTGAGTGCTCGGCACGGTAACGCCGGTTTCCGTTTGCGCTGAAACTGTCGCCGGGGCCGTTTCGCGGGGCAATGCCACGTTGCCGGTCAAGCCGTCCCAGACGGTAGCGCCAAGCCGGATGGCGGTCGTTTTATTTCGTAGAACGGGAATGACGCTTGGTTCAACGTCGGTTTGCACGAACGCGCCGCCCTGCCCGAAAGTGTTCACGTTCAAATCGCGCGTGTGCGTGGGTGCGAGCACGTCCCAGGGGATGCCCACGCCTTCGACCGATGCCGTCCCCAGCTTGGAACGGGAAAGCTCTTGGTGCATTTCCGCCTCGATTCCTTCAGGCTCGCGGCCACGTTCAATGCTGCGAAAAAGGCGGGCGACGGAGTAGCGGTTTATATCCTTGCGCGCCATGCCCACAAAAGCAGAGCGGTTTTTTATGTCAAAATCTGTGTCGGTAATCATAGTTACCAACGCGGGAAAAGGGCGAAAAATTAACCTAGGCGGCTTGCTGCGATTGTTCCCGCCATGCGCGGAGCCGCATCATTAAAGGGTATTTTTGACACAAATCGGCAATGGCCTGATTAACCGCCGGGGGTGTGATTCCAAGATGTTCGGCCAGTTCGCGCTGGCTGGCAAATGGCGTGCGCCGGGCCAGCCATGCGAAAAAAAAAACCCGCCGTTGCACCTGTTCGGCGGTGAGTTTTTCGGACGTGAGAAACTCGCAAATCAAATCCAGCAATTCAGGCAGTTTGCTTTTTTGGTATTCCAGAGCCGCGCGTAAATCTTCAATCGCGGCGTCACGGTCAACGTCGGCAAAGTCAAAATCGGTTACGGGCACGCGCTGGCCTCTGTCATCAAACGCAAAGCCAGCCTCGCCAGTGTGGGGCGGCTTGTGTTGGATGGACGGCGCGGCGCTCACTTAAAACTTATTCGGCGGTTTTTTTCTTGCTGGCCGTTTGTGATTTTTGTTCCGCGTCGGCGCGATAGCTGATTGCCTTTGACAGTTCGCTCAACGCCTCGGTGACTTCGCCGTCCACCAGCACGCGCACGTCATGCGTAATCAGGCCGCGTGATTCAAGATTGTGGCCGGCGGAAAGGAGCCGTGACTTCATCATCAAAACCACGTCACTCCACGCCTCGATAACATCCTCAGTCGGGATGCTGTTGCCTTGCTCCAGGGCTAGCTTCAATTCTTCCCGGCTGGCGCGGGCCGCGTCGAAACGTCTTTTCGCTTCGTCGAGTTGCCGCGAATGGAAATGCCGAAACAACGCTTTCAAAACCGCGTCGGCGTCGGGCCATTCGCCTTTGGATTTTTGGGGCAGGATGTTTTCGCGGGTCAACTGATCGAGCCGTCGCGCGGTCAATCCGCACACTTCACTAAGTTTTTTCGTGTTCATTGTGTTCATAAAGTGGGAAAAGAAACTTTGATTTGCTCTGTGGGCGGGCAATGAAAGCGACTTCGGTCACCAGCCCTTGACCATGCTGGACAGAACCTTTTACTCGTTGTGGCTTGGTTACTTATGAATGTTACCCTGTAACCCGTGCGTAACACTGACAATCCAACCGCCCGGAAGCCAGCGGCGTTAGCCCGTGCAATGGTGCGGACAAGCTCGCTGGCTGGCACTGTGCGCGTGACAAAGGGTTCAAGGCTCATGTCATTGCGGGATTCGTGGGCCGTGAATGGTGATCGGTTCGCGGCGTGACGCTGGCCAGCGGATTTCGATTTCCGTTTTACCGGCTGAAGGAAGTGGCCGCACTGATTCAACTTTGCCGCCTGCCAGTTCGATCTGCTCGCGCCAGTATCCGGATTCATAAATCCTGCATTGGAAGTAATGCGGCCAGGTCATTAACAAGGGATGCGGGATTTCAATTTCAGGTGTTTTCATTGGTGACTCCTTTGTCAGCAGGGGTGTTTTGGTTGGCGTTGGTGGTTTGTGAAAATCTCAACGCCCGCCGGTTGTCTCTGTCTCTCCCCCTACGGGGTAGAGAGACAGGAGACACGTCTCCGGCTTGTCTCCGGCTTGTCTCTGGAGAATCGGCGGAGACAAAGCTATTTGCGGAAGTAGGTTTCATGCGATTTGTTGAACGTGATTTTTTTGGACTGTTCGGCGCGGGCGATATAGCGGTAAGCACTGCCCCGGTAGCATCCGCAATCATCCATGATGGACTTGGCGAGCGCGGCCTTGCTGCTACCCGTCACGGTGCACAATTCTCGCACGCGGTCGGGGTTCATCAGCGGAGTATTGTCTTTCGAGCCGGTGATATCCCGTTCCCATTGGCTTACATCCACGGTCGGGTCACACTCATAAATCATAGTGTCGGGATTCAACCGCACGGCGAAGGTTTGAAACTCGCGGCCATTGGAGCATTTCCCGCACGCGATGATTAAGCGGTCGTTGCTGTCGGGGTCAACTGGCGCAAGATTGATTTGCCCGCGTGCCCAAGCGTGAAGCATTTTTGAATTTCGAGCGAAACTGGCGCGGTCGTAGCCGGTCGCCTTGGCCGCGCCGCCTCTGCCGGTGATCGCATGATGCAGGACGATGATTGCCCGCTTCGGATTTCCTCGACGGCACAAGCGCGAAAGTGATTGCAGCGTCAATTTCATGTCGGCGTCTTTGTTCAAGTCGCCAGCGGCGAAGTCGGCCAGCGGGTCAACGGCAATTCCGTCCGGTTTGTGCTTTTGGATTGCGGCCTCGATTCGGGCAACCGCGTCCGGGTCATCCAGGTTCACAAATGCGTCACTATCCGTTTCGACCGTGTGAATGGTCACGCGCTCCGTGAAACGCGGCCAATCGTCACCAAGCCATGCTTTCAGCGGCGCGAAGTCTTGTTGCAATCGGCGGTTGCTGTTTTCGGTTTGCAGGACAAGCCATTTCATTTCCGGCTTGAACGTGTCGAATGTCAGAAACCTACGGGCACCGGCAATGCAGGCCAGCATCAGCAAAAGCAACCGGGATTTGCCCACGCCTCCGGCACCAAGCAAAGCGAGTTGCCCGCCGTCATCAAGTAGGTGGTCGCCAAGCATCCGGTCGCTGTCATCAAACCGCATGGCGAGAATTTCATCCGGTGTGCGGATTGTGAATCCCTTTTCGCTGGCGGCCTGCTCAATTTCTTCGCCCAGATACCCGGCAGCAATGTCCGCCCGTTTTGAACCTGGCGCGGCTGCCTTTTCAGCTTTTCCGATTTCACTTCGCAGCCGGTGGTTTTTTTCCGCTACTGCGGATTCACAAGTTTTGTGAAGGCAAAAAATCGTCGGCACACGGTCAAGATGCACCTGACATTCGTGCGGCTTTTCTCCGGTGGTGTGGTGTGCTTCACCGGGGCAATGGCAGTCGCCTAGAACTTCATCTTGCCACTCCACCGTGCCCAGAACGCGCTCTGCGATGGCGCGACGAGATTCAGCGGCGGCGGATGGCGCTATTTTCACCGTTGCCGCTGGTGTTGGTTTTATTTCTTCCGCTGGCTGGCTGAAATCCACCGGCAATTCAACCGCGTTCGGATTTAGGCAAGCATCTGGATCATGGCTGGCAAAACAAAGTCGTGTGAAATCTTCTAGCTTGTCAATTTCCACGCCCGTTAAATCTTGAACGCGAGCGGACACGGCAGCAAACGCCGCTTTGTATTCTTCCGCGGTTTTGCAAATCGGCACGCGGTAAATCGCCTTCAATCCCTCGCCGGTGGGCGATACAAAAAGAGAATAGACGTGCGGATCATCGCGGAGCGTGCCGCGAATTTCCGAAAGCCTGTCGCCTAGCAAATCCAAGTCGGCTTGAAATAAGCCGGTGAATTTCGGCGTTGCTTTTTTGTCACGCATCGGCAGAACACCGGCGAAAGACACACACGGAAGCTTTTTCTTTTGCGTGTCCACCGTGCGTTTTGCCTGTGAGTATTCAACGCCTCGACTTAAAGCTCGCTGAAAGCGTTCGCGGATTTCCTCGACAAGTCTTTTGTGCTCATTGCCTTTGGTGCTGGCGATGAACTGCGCGGCGGGAATATCCGTTGGCAGGTTTTCGTAAGCGTTTTTGAAAAACGAAACGAGCGGGTTAAACTCTACGCTGCCGCCGTCGAGGTGTTTGACGTTTTCCAACCGGGCCGGGTCAAGTGAGATTGAATCATTCATCGCGTCCGGTCTCCTGCTTCACTGACCTCCTGCTCCAGCCATTGCATGACAGATTTCTTGAACTTCTCCTTGTTCACAACCACTACACCCTTGTGCAGACTCAGAATCCAACCGAAAAATAAACCGCGTTTCTCCGGTGTCGCTCCCCGTGAATACCACCAATCCTCGGCTCTCTTTTTGTCGCTCATTGCGGCGGGAAAAATGCACTTGGGATTTAGTCCAGCTTCCGGCGCTGGTGCTGGCGACGCGGCAATCTTGATGTCCTTGGCCGTCAACTCGCGCCCGGCGAACTTGGACTTCACCACGGCGGATTTAAGAACCGTCTCACGCTGCTCTTTTGGCACCTTCACCAGTTCGCGCGCTACCCGTTCGGATGGAATGTCTCCCGCGGGAGACAAATCTTTTGCGATGCCAGCGGCTTCAATCAGCCGGTGAGCATGGGCACGTTTGAACCCCCACTTCTGGACGCAGTAATCCTCAAAAGTTTTGAAGTCGCATTTGTAAAGCCGTGAATCCCGAATTTCAGCCAGCGCGGTTCCTACTTCAATGAAGGTCTGCCGTCCAGCCTCGATGATTTTTTCCAGTTCAATCAGCCTCTTGGATTCGTCAAGGGTGATCGGCTCGGTGCTAAGTGTAGTGATTGGATCATTCATCTTGTGCAACTCCCTTCCGCCGTTTCCGGTTGCTGAGAATGTCACCGATTTTTAAACCCGGCACCCAGCCGCGCTGAATGAGTTTGCGGATTTTGGCTTTCTCGGTGCCAGTGGCCGCGCTGAATCTTCGTGAAGATTTCATTGACGGGGCCAACCTTCTGCCGGGGTTTGACTTGGACGCCGGGCCGGGCGTGTTTTGTCCAAGATTTTTTGTTGGTTCGGTTTGCGGCCGTTTTTCAGGATGAACATGACACCCTCGGCGCTGTTAATGGATGGGTACTTTTTGGACGAAGTTTTCATTTTTGTTTGATGGATGGATTTTTCAACGGTGGCAACCGTTTGCCGGTTCGTAAAATGTGCGCGGCTCGGCGGTAAAGCCCGGCGATAAACTGGCCGGGCGTCTGGTTTCCGATGGCGATGAATTTGGGGCGCGGTGTTTTCATGGCGCGAGCGTCCTTGTTTTCAGAAGTTTTTCGACGCCCGAAACGGAGTAAAAAACCACGCCGCCACCGCGCACGGCGGTTGGATTCGGTTTGAACCTTGGAACGCGGGCCGAGTCCAGCCATGCGCGGAGCCTGTGGCGTGACGGCACTGGCGCGATATGCGCCGGGAGAAAATTTTCGATTAGCTCGTCGAGGCTGGCCAGCCGGACATTGCTTGCCGTTGGCTTTTCTGAAACTTGATTCGGATTCATTGGCCGCAATTTACGGCCATAGAACGCTCTTAATCCAAGGGGGATTAAGAACTTTTGATTGCTTATTTACATTGAAGCGGGAAATGGATTTCTTCGCAGATTGCACGCAAGGTGGGGTGTCCGTTCTCGTGCTCATCACTGCCAACCGCTTTTGCGAGTTTTTTAATCGGCATTTTTTTGCCGTAAAAATCGAGAATCCTTTTTAGCATCAATAGCTGCGTGCGCCATTTTTTTGCACGGGGAAGCTTGGGCAAAGTTTCTTCGCACGCTTTAACAACCGTCAACGCATCGGCGATTGCATGAATCTCGCTGGCGTCGCCTGTCTCAATCGCCCGGAAAAATTTGTCCTCAATAAATCCGCGCCCGTTGCTGGTGTTTTCCACCGGCACGCCAATTTCCCTTGCCAGCTTCGCCCGCAACGATTGCTTCCAGACACGATAAAAAGCAATTTGACTTTCCGTCTCTGAAAGTTCCCGGCCAAAACTGGCAAGGTTGGTTGCTTGTTCAATATCCGCCTCTAGCAACGCACGCAATTTTTTTAACGGCGTGTTGCGCGGTTTGGACGGCGGCGGCGTGGGCGGCGTCTTTGATTTCTTGTTCATTGTGCGGTTTCCATTTTATCGTATCTCACGCGCACGAAGCGCGCTTCACGGAATTTGTCGCTGGCCGTGATTCCGTAGCATTCAATTTCAATCACTTCGCCAACGGATATTTTTCTGCTGCCGATGGAGCACCAGCCACGGTCAATACCATTTTGTGACAGCCGGACGGAGCGTTTGAAAGGATGGTTTTCTGTGACAATGCAATCGTGAGTTTCAACGCGCTTGATCTTCACCCAGTCAAAACCAAAATGAGCCGCGAAGGGTTTTGCCACTACACCCTCGCCACCATCGCGTAGCACGGCTTCGATAAACTCCGCGCCGTGTCCCTCGGCGGTCGTGTTCATGCCAGCTGCCCGCGCAATTTGCCGCATGGCTTCGCGGCGTTCCGTCCATGCTCTGCGCCGCACGTCCTCACCGTAGGCGACGGGGCAATCAAAGGCGAAAAAATGTCCGCCGTGCATGGCCTCGCCGATGATGATCGAGTCGGCAATTTCCCGCTGCTGCCAGCATCCATCCTGCTTTTGCGACAAGTGCCAACCACGCCAGTCGAAGGCGAGAGCGGTTTTTAGGTCGCAAGTGCCGTAGCCGGGGCGCGGGATGATGATTTCAGGCGTGTTCATTTTGATGGTTTCAGGGCAAAAAACTTTTTGGCGTCGGCGGTCGAGACGCGGCCTTGATAGTGCGCCTTGATGATCGCTTCGCTGTTTCCGAATTGCTCGGCGGTTTGGCCATAGCTGCCACAGTTGCGAAAGTAAAAACTAATCGCGGTGTGCCGCATTATGTCCGGCGTCCAAGGCGTTTGGCCGTCATGTTCGCCAAAGCCAGCGGCATTTTTCACGGCGTCAAATATCTTGCGCCAGTTCGGGGGGAAAATCGGCCTGCCTTTGTAAGCCTTAAGCCATGCCAGCAACGCCGGGCAGATGGTGACGACACGGGCGCGGCCTGTCTTGGTTTGGCTGGCCTCAAGCCTGATTTCCTTGTCTTGAAGATTCACGGCCTGCCAGTCCAGCCGGGCGGCTTCGGTCGGGCGCAATCCGCCAAACAGACACAAGGCAACGTAGGGCGCAATCCTTTTGCGCTCCGCGCCGCGCAATAAATCTTCGCACTGTTTCAGGTTCAAAATGACGGGCGCGTGACGCTCGCCCATGTCAATCCTGATTTGGTTACACGGGTTGGCCGTTGTCCATCGGCGCGGCCTCTCGATGCACCAAGAAAAGAAACGGGAAATTCTCCGCTTGTAACCGTCGCGGCTTGTGGCGGAAATTTTGAATCCGGCCAGATGTTCCTCGATGATTTCGGGCGTGATTTCGTCAACGCGCAAATTCGGCAGGCTGTTGCCAAAAATGCCAACCGTCCTGCGCAATGGGCCTTTTGACAATTCGCGCAAGGTGCAAACGCCGTTGCCGGTCGAATCCTTCGCGCCGTCCAGCCATGCGTTGAACTGTTTAACGGCATCGTCCAGCCGGGGCGACTCAGTGACAACGGCATTGCGCTTGCCGTGCCTAAGCCAGTGATCTATGGCGCGGGGCAAGTCGGCATCGTCGGCCAGTCGCTTGAAACTCATTTCCGCGAGTTTGATTTGCGTGTCCGTCAATCCTGTTGCCCGCAAGGTGGTTTCCGTTGCGCGGGAAAGATACTCGCCTTCAAGTTCGATGTGGCGGCACTTGGCGTCATGCTCGCGGGCGAAATTCTCCCGCACGCGCGAGCCGTCGCGCTTGGTGCCGGTGACGCGCCAGGAAACGGTTTGTGTTCGCGGATTCGTGAACGGTTGAATCTTGAATCGCTGTTGCGTTGCTCTCATTGGTTGACATTGTACCCCATTGCCTCAGCACTGTCAACCGTGTGGCAACTATTTTATAAAATCGTAAAAAGCCTTTAATAAGTGGCAATCGGTGATGCTGCGAAAGCATCTGCGCGCTGAATCCCGACGTCATCGCACTGGAAGAGATGGGCAGCACCAATGCCCTCATGGAATTGCGGGGCTCACTCAAAGCCAGGGGCCTGGATTTCCCTTACTGGGAACACGTGCAGGGCTGGGACACGAACATTCACGTGGCCGTGTTGAGCCGGCTGCCCATCGTTGCCTGCCGCCCGCACACCAATGACAACTTCCTGCTCGATGGCCGCCGCTTTCCCGTCAGCCGCGGTTTTGCCGAGGTGGACATCCGGGCCGCGACGAATTTCACCTTCACTCTCATTGCCGCGCACTTGAAATCGCGCCGGCCCGTCCCCGAAGCCGACGAATCTCAATTGCGTCTCCAGGAGGCGAAAACCCTGCGCGGCATCGTGGATGAACATTTCAAGGCCGACGCGAACGCCAAACTGATTGTGCTCGGCGATTTCAACAACGTAAAAAATTCCGATTCCACAAAAGAAATCATCGGACGCGGAAAATTCAAACTCACCGACACGCGCCCGGCCGAGCGCAACGGCGACAACACGCCGAACGAAATCCCGCGTTTCGAGCCGCGCAACGTCACGTGGACGCATTACTACGGCGTGGAAGACACTTACAGCCGGATTGATTTCATCCTGCTCAGTCCGGCCATGGCGCGCGATTGGGTGACGAATGAAACTTACGCGCTGACGATTCCGAATTGGGGTGTCGGTTCAGACCACCGGCCCATTGTTGCAACGTTCAAGATGGAGAATAATTGAACTGGCCTGCTTGATGTCCCTTCTGAGCGCCGCGGTGGCCGGCGTTTTGTCTGTCGCCACCATTTCCAAAACAATTCCCGTGCTTGTCGGCCCCTCAGCCTCTTGTTAATGTCGTATTGTGCCAGCCGAAACCGGGATGAAAGAAAAATTCTTTGGCAAACTCGAAACCCTGATTGCCGAAGCGCGCCGGCTCAAGACCAGCGGATTCGACGAACAGGAGCCGGAGGGCTGGAAACCAACAGGCTGGCAAGATGCCAGCCCGCCCATCACAATTGCTCCGGGTGCTTTATCAAATCCGCGATGCGCATGAGCAGGCGTCCGGCCGCGCCGCCGTCAATCACGCGATGATCGAAGCTCAACGTGAGGTTCGCTTCCATCACCGGCACAAACTGGCTCTTGCCTGCGTCCCAACTGGGTGTGCGCCGGGCCGCGCCGATGCCGAGCACCAGTGATTGTTCCGGCAACGGGATGGGCGTGGCCCAAGTCAGTCCGAACGTGCCAAAGTTCGTCACGGTGGCAATGGAACCGCCCGTGGCGTCCGGCGGCAGCTTGCGTTGCCGCGCCAGCTCGACCAATTCGTCGTAAGGCACGACCAAATCTTTGAGCGACCGTTTGTCCGCGTGGCGAATGACGGGAACCAGCACACCCGCCTCGGCCTCGACGGCGAACGCGATGTCAATTGAAGAGGGATGCACAATTTTATTTCCCACCAGCCGGCCTGCGGGAGCGCTGTTTTCCGCCAGCGCAATGGCCAGCGCACGCAATCCGCAGAGTGCCGGCCCGGGTTTGGGCCGGGTCACCTTCCGAAAGGCAAACAGCGGATCGAGACAGACCGGCAAACCGACGTGCGCTAGGGGGCGCGTCCAGCTTCGGCGCATCGCGTCGGCCACGGCCACGCGCATGAACGACGCCGGAGTTATCTTTTGCTTTTCGAGATGCGCGATGAATCTTTCGAAATCCTCAACGGTCACCCGGCCCGCCGCGCCGCTGCCGGCCACGCCTGCGAGATCGGCGGCGTGCAAACCGAGTTCATCCATGCGCGCTTTGAGCCGCGGCGAAAGGTAACTGGCGCCCGCCGCGTTCGCCGGCACCGGCAATCCACGCACCGTCGGTTGAACGCGATTCCTGCCGCCGTTCCCGTCCGGGGCGGAAATGCGGTCGGTGTCGCCGGTTTTCGCCGGCGCGGGAACGTCAAACCCCAATCGCGACGCTTCTTCCGTTGTCACCTCGATGTGGCCGAGCACCACGCCGACGGCGTAGCTTTCATTCAGTTGCGCGGTGAATTTTTCAATGCGCCCGCGGCACGGCGAAGTCACGTTCATGTTGGCCTTGTTGGTCTCGACTTCGATCAAATCCTGGTCGGCTTCGACGGTGTCGCCGGGCTGGACGAGGAAGTTGATGATGTTGGCCTCGGCGATGGACTCGCCCAGTTGCGGCATGATGATGGGAATGGAAGGCATGTTTAAAAGCGAAGATGGAAGATGGAAGATGGAAGATGGCGAAGAAATTTCATTCTCCATCCTCTGTTTTCCATTCTCGTTTTGTTGAACGCAATCATTTTTACAAACGGAGCAGTTTTCGCGCGGCGGCGGCAACGGCGTGTGCGGTGGGACGGTGCGCGGTCCACAAATTCGGATGATATGGCACCGGCGTGTCCTTGGCGTTGAGCCGTTGCGGCGGCACGTCGAGCAAACCGAATCCTTCGCTCGCGACCCGGGCGATGACTTCCGCCGTCACTCCTCCCCACGGCCAGGCTTCCCCCACGCAAAGCAAACGCCCCGTGCGCGCGACGCTGGCCATCACGGTGTCCGTGTCGAGCGGTTTCACCGAACGCAAATCCACCACTTCAATTTCCCAGCCTTCCGGGACGAGTTCGGCGGCGGCTTCGAGGGCCTCATGCACCATGGCGCTGTAGGCGACGATGGTCATGTCGCGGCCTTCGCGCGCGATGCGGGCTTTGCCGACGGGCAGCGCTTCACTCGGTAATTTTTCAGCCTTGAGGTGGTAATAAAGATATTTGTGCTCGCAAAAAATCACCGGATCGTCAATCGCCACCGCTTCGAGCAACATGCTGTAAGCATCTTCAACGGTCGCCGGCGTCAAAACCACCAGGCCGGGATAGTGTGCGTAAATCGTCTCCAGACTCTGGCTGTGAAACGGTCCGCTGCCGGACGTGCCGCCGAAGGGCAGCCGCACGGTGATCGGGCAGGGGACTTGCGTGCGCCAAAAAAGCGTCGCGGCCTGATTGACAATCTGGTTGAAACCAACAGTGGAGAAATCCGCGAACTGCATTTCGATGATCGGCCGCATGCCTTCAATCGCCGCGCCGACGGCCAGACCGACCATCGCGTCCTCGCTGATGGGCGCATCAATCACGCGACCGGGAAATTCCTTCGCCAGATTTTTCGTGGCCTTGAACGCGCCGCCGAACGCGCCGATGTCCTGCCCGTAAATGAACACGCGCGGGTCGTCGCGCAACGCATGAGCCTGTGCTTCGCGGATGGCTTCGAGATAGGTGATGCTCATGGAGTTGGAAAACAAACATCGAACATTGAACATCGAACGCTGAACATCCAATAGCCGCGCGCGAGGCGGTCTTCGGCGTTGGATGTTCGATGTTCGATGTTCGATGTTTTGGAATTATTATTCATGTCCCTCGTTCAGATGTCCGGTTGAAATCGCCCGCCAGTCCTCGGTAAACGGATCGGGCGCGGGTTCGCGTTGGACCTGGGCGACGGCCTCCTCGATTTCGCGGACAATTTCCCCGCGCAGCGCGGCGAATGCCGCGGCGTCCGCCCATTTTTGGCGGAGCAGATGTTCCTCGGCCACTTTCAAACAGTCGCGCCCGGCCGGCGACGCCTTTAATTTCGGATCAATGTAACTGGCGTCGTCGTGTTCGCCGTGACCGCAAAGCCGGAGCAGGGTGGCGACGACCATTTGCGGGCCGCGACCGGCGCGGGCGCGCGCCACGGCGTCACCCACAATCTTCAGACACGCGGACAAATCCGTGCCATCCACGGAATGGGATTCCACGCCATAACCAGCGGCTTTGTCCGTCAGATTGCGGCAGGCAAATTCGCGGTCATTTGGCGTCGAGTAGGCGTAATGGTTGTTGGCAACAATGAGCACGAGCGGCAATTTTTCAATGGCGGCCTGATTGAGCGCCTCATGAAACGAGCCGGTGGCCGTGCCGCCATCGCCGATGCAGGCCGCGCCAACCGTGCCGGTGACGCCTTTCATGCGGCGGGCGAACAGCATGCCGTTCACAACGGAAATCATTGCGCCGAGATGACTGACCATCGGCAAATAACCTTCCTTGGGCCGGCCGCGGTGAACGTTGCCGTCGCGTCCACGCATCGGGCCGAGCACGGAACCCAGATACGTTCGCACGGCGTCAACCACCGGCTCGCCAAACGCCAGCCGTCCGGCCGTGTCGCGGATCAGCGGTGCGAACACGTCGGTCTTTTTCAGCGCCAAACCGATGGCAACGCTCAAGGCTTCCTGACCGCGGCCAATAAAAACGCCGCCATGAATTTTGCCGGCGCGGTAGAGGCCGGCGCATTTGTCATCCAACATGCGCGCCAGCAACATGAAGCGATACGCGGTGAGGTGCGTGTCGCGAAAAGAGGTCGCGTCACCCACGAAGTCGGCGTCGAGCACCGTTTGGAGCATGGCGGAAGTTTATCGCCACCGGGCCGCGCCAGCAATGTTTCTTTCCAAACCGGGCTTTTTTACATTAAAAATCGGATTGGCTAAATGTAGGGAATCTTGTTTACTAAGGAATGCTTCCTGCTGCTTTTTTACAAAATATGTTGAATTTTGAGACATGAGCCAGCCGGCATTCCAGATCCTGTTGGTCAGCAACGACCCAAAACTATTGGCGATGTTGTCCAATGTGTTGCACGCAGACAACGTCGCCTTCGCCCTGGAGCGCAGCGCGGGCGAAGCGCTTCAATTTCTCCGTTCCAGTCCGGTTGATCTGGTGCTGGTTGACCTGGTGTCGTCCAGTGCGGAGGGCTTTGAGTTCCTGCACCAACTCCAGGAGAACCCGCTGGCAAGTTTCACGCTCATCACGGCGCTTACCGCGCCGACCAACACGGTGGACAAATTGCGCGCGTTCGACCTGGGGGTTTACGATTGCATGGACAAGCCGTTTGAACCCCTGGTATTTCGCGCGCGTTTGCGCGCCCAGTTGGAAACCAAGCACCGGCACGATGCCTTGGGCCGGCACAACGACAGTTTGACCGAGGCCCGTCTCGCCGCCGAAGCGGCGGTGCGCGCCAAATCCGATTTTCTGGCGTCCATGAGCCACGAGATCCGCACGCCGATGAACGGCGTCATCGCCATGGTCAGCCTGCTCCTCGAAACGCCCCTCAGCACCGAGCAGCGCAGCTATCTCGAAACCATCCATACCAGCAGTGAATCGCTGCTGGCCATCGTCAACGACATTCTTGACTTTTCCAAAATCGAAGCGGGGAAACTGGAACTGGACTCGCGGCCATTCAACTTGCGCACCTGCGTGGAGGATGCGCTCGACCTGCAGGCCGCGCGCGCCTTTGGAAAAAATCTCGATCTGGCGTATCAGATGGACGATGGGATTCCGGTGACCGTCGAAGGCGATTCGCTGCGGTTGCGGCAGGTGCTCGCCAATCTCTTGAGCAACGCCATCAAGTTCACTGAAAAAGGCGACGTGCTCGTTCAGGTCAAATTGCTCTCGACGAAACCGGACGAGGCGCAGAACAATTCGCTGCTGCACCTGCATTTTTCCGTGCATGACACGGGCATCGGCATTCAGCCCGAACGCCTGGCGCGGTTGTTCAAACCATTCTCGCAGGGGGATGCCTCGACTGCGCGGCACTATGGCGGCACGGGCCTGGGTCTGGCCATCAGCAAACAACTCGTCGAATTGATGGGCGGCAAAATGTGGGCCGAGAGTTCGCACGGCGCGGGCTCGACGTTCAATTTCACCATCAATTTTCAGGCCGAAAAACAGCCGGCGCCGTTTGCCCTGGCGGGACCTCAATCCAAACTCGCTGATTTGCGGCTTTTAATTGTGGACGACAACGCCACGGTCCGCCGTGTGGTTGCCGAGCAGGTGGCCAAATGGGGAATGGTTCCGTACAGCGCCGAAAGTCCGCAGCAGGCCCTCGAATGGCTTAAAAAGGGTGAACAATACGACCTGGGCGTCCTGGATTTGCAAATGCCCGGCATGGACGGCCTCGCGCTGGCCATGGAAATTCACAAATTGTCCGGCGCGGAGATGATGCCGCTGGTGCTGCTCATGCCGTTGGGGCTGCACTCGGATGTGCCCGGCAGCACGCACATCGTGTTCGCCCACACGGTCAACAAACCCGTCAAACCAGCGCAGCTTTGCGAAACACTCGTTCGCGCCCTGCTCAGCCCGAAAGCCGCCGTGCGCCAGCAACCGACAGCGAAACCAGGGCAACCCCTCACCGAGCGATTGCCCTTGAGCATCCTTTTGTGCGACGACAACGCCATAAATCAAAAGGTTGCCGCGCGCATTTTGCAATCCATCGGCTATCAGCCCGATCTCGCTGCCAACGGACGCGAAGCACTCGACGCGCTGGATAAAAAGCCGTATGATTTAATTTTCATGGACGTGATGATGCCGGAAATGGACGGGTTGGAAGCCACATGCGCCATTCGCGAAAGACAGAAGGATGGCGTGGCGCATCCGAATTACCAATCCCGCATCATCATTGTTGCCATGACCGCACAGGCAATGCAGGGCGACCGCGAAAAATGCCTGGCCGCCGGCATGGACGATTATCTCTCCAAACCAATCCTCCCGAAGGACGTTCGCGCCATGGTTGAACGCTGGGGTGGGCAAGCGACTCCAGCGGCACCGGCCACGCCGGCGCCCAAAGCCGATGTGTCTGCACCCGCGCCAGCCGCCCAAGCCGATACGCTTGCGCCTGTGCCAACGACCAAAGCCGGCGCGCCCGTACCTGTGACGACGCCCAGAGTTGACGCGGCTGTGCCAGCGGCCAAAGCCGACGTGCCTGCGCCTGCACCCGTGCCGACGCTCAAAGCTGACGCGGCTGTGCCGGTGGCCAAAGCTGACGTGTCCGCGCCCGCGCCCGCCGTTGAAGAACCGCCGGTGGAGATGGACATCTTGAACGATTTGACCGACGGTGACGCGGACAGTTTGCGCGAATTGGTTGGTTTGTTTTTCAAGCAGACCAGCCAGCAATTGGCGCAACTGGAAGCCGCCGTGCGCGCGAACAAAGCCGAAGACGTCCGCCGCGTGGCGCACAGTTGCGCGGGTGCGAGCGCCACGCTGGGCATGACGCGGTTCGTGCCGCTGCTCCGTAAATTGGAAAGACAAGGCGCCTCCGGCATGCTGACCAGCGCCACGCAGGTTTACGAAGATACCGCGCGCGAATTCAAACTCATTCAAGATTTTCTGACGGCGCAGTTAAATTCCGCCGCGCCGACGCCAGCCACTGTTCATTTATGAAAAAAGACCCCATCAATAAAGACGAAATGACCCCGGCGGCACCCACTGCGCCCTCACCCAAAGCCGACGCGCCCGCGCCCGCCGTTGAAGTGCCGCCGGTGGAGATGGACCGCCTGAACGAGTTGACCGACGGCAACGCGGACAGCATACGCGAACTGGTTGACTTGTTTTTCAAACAGACCAGCCAGCAATTGGCGCAACTGGAAGCCGCCGTGCGCGCGAACAAAGCCGACGACGTCCGCCGCGTGGCGCACAGTTGCGCGGGCGCGAGCGCCACGCTGGGCATGACGCGGTTCGTGCCGCTGCTCCGTGAATTGGAAAAGCAAGGCGCCTCCGGCACGCTGACCACCGCCGCGCAGGTTTACGAAGATGCCGCGCGCGAATACAAACTCATTCAAGATTTTCTGGCGACGCAGTTGAATCCCGCCGCGCCGCCGCCGGGCGCTGCGCATTAATGAAAAAAATCCTCATCATCGAAGATGACCAGATTGTTTCGAATGTTTATCGAAACAAACTTGTCGTGGAAGGTTATCAGGCCGAGGTCGCGCTTGACGGCGAGACGGGCCTGAAGATGATGCGCACGTTCCAGCCCGATGCCATCGTGCTTGACCTCGTGCTGCCCAAAATGTCAGGCGTCGATGTCATCAAGCAAATTCGCAGCGAAGCGGACTTTTCCAAACTGCCGATCATTGTTTTTTCGAACACCTATTTGACCAACCTGATTCAGGATGCGTGGAAGGCCGGCGCGACGAAATGTGTCTCCAAAATCAACTGTCCGCCCAAGGAACTGTTGGAACTGATACGCCGCACCGTCGGCGGCGGCGTGGTTTCGCCCGCCCTTCCAAAGACTGAAGGTGTGCCGGCAACCAAACCCGCCGCGGTTGTCAGCGAGGCTGATGCCGAATTTCAGGCCGAGCTCCGAAAAACATTAATTGCCAGCCTGCCCGCCACGCTCGCCGCCTTGCGCGCCGGCTTGAAAAGCCTCATCAAATCCGGCACCGAAGTGGCGCAGCTCAAACACATCCACGAACTCTTCCGCCGCGTCCACGCGGTCAATGGCAACGCCAGCATCGCCGGCCTCGTCCAAATCGCACACCTGGCCGCCGCGCTCGAGGCCTTGCTCAAGGAACTCTACGAAAAACCGAAAAACATCAACTCCTCAACCCTGCGCACCGTCGCCGCCAGCGTGGATTTTCTCGGCTTCCTGTTTGAACGCGGCACCCGGCCCGACAAACAGGGAATTCCCCCCGCCAGCATTCTGGTCGTGGACGATGAGATCATTTCCCGCCGTGCCATCATTTACGCGCTCGAAAAAGCGCAGCTCCAGTCCGTCAGCGTCGAAGACCCGAACGCTGCCTTCAAGCTGCTTTCCGAAAATCAATTCGACCTGGTGTTTCTTGACGTGGACATGCCGGGCATGACCGGCTATGAACTCTGCACCAAGCTGCGCAACCTGCCGTTGCACAAGAAAACTCCGGTCGTTTTCATTACCGTCCTCAGCGACTTCGAGAGCCGCACCAGCTCCATGATGGCCGGCGGCAACGACTTCATTGCCAAGCCATTTCTCTTCATCGAACTCACCGTCAAGGCCCTCATCCACGTCCTGCGCGGTAAATTGCAGCCGGCCAAATGAACGGAAATCATCCAGCCACCAACTCCCAACTTATGCCTTCGGAATGCTAATTTAATGAAAAAAATACTCATCATCGAAGATGACCAGATTATTGCGAATGTTTATCGAAACAAACTCGTGGTGGAAGGTTATCTGGCCGAGATCACGTCTGATGGCGAAGCCGGGCTGAAGATGACGCGCACGTTCCAGCCTGATGCTATTGTGCTTGACCTCATGCTGCCCAAAATGTCAGGCGTCGAAGTCATCAAGCAAATTCGCGGCGATCCGGAATTTTCCAAACTGCCGATCATCGTTCTTTCCAACACCTACTCGACCAACCTGATGCAGGACGCCTGGAAAGCCGGAGCGACGAAATGTGTTTCCAAAATCAATTGTTCGCCAAAGATAATGTTGGAACTGATGCGCAACGTCATCGGTGGCGGAGAGGCGATTTCACATGCCCCTCCGAAGGTTGAAGGTGTGCCGGCAACCAAACCCGCCCAGGTTGCCGGCGGGACGGATGCTGAATTTCAGGCCGAATTCCGAAAAACATTCATCGCCGGGCTGCCCGCCACGCTCACCGTCCTGCGCACCGCTTTGCAAAGCCTCGTCAAGGCCGACACCGAAGTGGCGCGGCTCGAACACATTCACGAACTCTATTCCCGCATCAACGCGGTCAGCAGCAACGCCGGCCTCGCCGGCCTCGTCGCGATCGCGCACATGGCCGCCGCGCTCGAAGCGTTGCTCAAGGAGCTTTGCGAAAAACCGAAAAACATCAACGCCTCAACGTTGCGCACCGTCGCCACCGCCGTGGATTTTTTTGACTTCCTGTTTGATCACGGCACCCGGCCCGAAAAACTGGAACTCCCCCCCGCCAGCATTCTGGTCGTGGACGACGAGGCCCTTGCCTGCCGCACCATCACCTACGCGCTCAAAAAAGTGAAGCTCCAGTCCGTCAGCGTCGAAGACCCGAACGCCGCCTTCAAGCTGCTTTCCGAAAATCAATACGACCTGGTGTTTCTCGACGTGGATATGCCGGGCATGACCGGCTACGAACTTTGCAACAAGCTGCGCAGCCTGCCGATGCACAAGAAAACCCCAGTTGTTTTTTGCACCCGTCTCGACGACTTTAACAGCCGCACCAAATCCACGATGGCGGGTGGCAACGACTTCATCGCCAAGCCGTTTCTCTTCATCGAACTCACCGTCAAGGCCCTCATCCACGTCCTGCGCGGCAAATTACAGCCGGCCAAATGACCGGGAGCCATCCGGCTTCCGACGGCCCGGTTTTCCGGGGCACTTATGTTAATTCTTGCGCCGACAACCTGGCGTGGTTCATGCTTGTTTCGTTAAGTCGCATTCGCACGATTATGAAAATTAAATCCATTAACAAGGAATTGTCCGACAAACGCAAAGTCGCTTTTCGCACGGAACCGCAGATTGACGCCACGGTGCTTGAACAGATCCGGCGATTGTTACAACAGTCGTTGGTGTTGAAAGGTGTGGGCATGGAACTGACCGAAGGATGTCTGGTTGTGATTCATCCCGCCTTCACGCCGGAGCTGGCCAAAAACGTCAACGACCTTTTGAATGCGGCTGAGAATGCGGTGCGGCAGGCCGGGGAGGATGCCCGGAAACGGGAGGAGCTGGAACAGAATGCAAAAAACCAGGCCATCATGTCGGCAGCCGGTGCGTTCGGAGTGCCCGTCGAGTAATTGGTTGAGCCGTGACGGCAAGGAAAAATGGGATGATACGCCCGTGTCGCTCTGACGAGTTTGGGGTGATTGGGGAAATTATCAACGATGCGGCCCAGGCTTACCACGGTGTCATTCCCGAAGACCGCTGGCACGAACCCTACATGTCGCCTGCCGAACTGAAGGAGCAGATGGAAAGGGGTGTGGTTTTCTGGGGAATGGAGCTGGACGGAAAACTGGCCGGGGTGATGGGAATTCAACCCGTCCAGGATGTCACGCTCATCCGGCACGCTTATGTGCGCACGGTCTTCCGGAACCAGGGCATCGGCGGTAACTTGTTGAAGCATCTGCGCGCCTCGACGACCCGTCCGATTTTGATTGGGACCTGGGCGGCGGCAATTTGGGCCATTGCCTTCTATGAGAAACACGGCTTTCGCAAGGTGACCCCGGCGGAAAAGGACCGGCTGCTCAAAAAATACTGGTCAATTCCCGATCGTCAGGTGGAAACCTCGGTGGTGCTCGCGGACGATAATTGGTTTGGGATGGCCCAATCGGAAGCACGGTGAGATGATGAGTTTTTCCAGGCTGCCACCCGTTGTCGGACAATGATGCCACTTGGTGGGGCGAGGCTCCTGACGAGCCGCCATTGTTGTGTTTGGCGCGCTAGAGCATATTAAATAATACT
>PLAY01000163.1 GCA_003134375.1 Limisphaerales bacterium
GTCCGTTCGCCTGTGTCCGCCGCAAACTGCCAGGCACGCCGTCCCTGCCGATGCCAGCATCTGCTGGCGATCCAGTGGAGCGGCTTGCCCCGGTGTCTGCGCTTGGCCCATTGCCAGAGTGCCTGCCACAAAACCCATTCCAAGCGTTCGTGAAGATCGCGGTGCATGATGTGGCGGAATGATTCGCCATAGGCATCGGGCATGTTGCGGATGTGCCTTTCGATGGCATCGAGCAACAGCTGCACATTGAGTTCCTGGGTCTGGGCGTTCATTTCCTCGCGCGTGCGGAACGAATATCCGTGGTCTTTTTCACCCAAATGATGAGGGAAAATCCGGTCATGGATTTCCAGGTTGATGCGCCATTTGAAGAACTTCTGAGACATCTGTTTGAAGAACGATACTTTTGTATTTCTGGTCATAAACTCCTCGTGGTTGACAGTTGAAGAAACCAATCACTTCGTGTGACGGGCTTCATCCGACTGTCAACGGGACCGGAAACACTGGAAGAAATCTGTTTGTATTATAGCACCAAAACCTCCAAAATGTCAATAGTGACGGCCTGATTATGAGGCGGTCACATTGACGGCTTCGTTGAGCCTTGCTTTAATGGTAGGCGGAACTTTCGTTCCTTACACCCTCAAACATTCCGTCCTTGCATCGGCTCCGGCCGTGCCGGAACGAAAGCTAGGGCGGCCAACCAAAGGAAACCCATGAAAACATACCGCCGCCAACCTGCCGCGCTTGGAGGTGCCTCGTGATTGATTGCGCGATTCATCCCCCCAAATTTTCGCTCGGACAAGTCGTGGCGACGCCAAACGCTCTCGCCGCGATTCCGGACGATGAAGTTCAAAACGCCCTGTCCCGGCACGTCCGGGGCGACTGGGGAACGCTGGACGCGGAAGACTTAAACGCCAACGAACGCGCCTTGCGTTCCGGTGGCCGTTTATTTTCCTCGTATCACTCAAGCCAAAACGTAAAGTTTTGGATCATCACCGAATGCGACCGCTCGGTTACAACCGTGCTGTTGCCGGAGGACTACTGAATGAACGCATGGATTGACTTCAAGGTGCTTCGCAAGAAGCTCGACTTTGAACAGGTGCTTCGGCACTACGACGTCGAGGTCAAACGCAAAGGCAGCCAGCATCAGGGCTTCTGCCCGCTGCCGGATCATCAGGGTAAGAAAAACTCGCCTTCGTTCTCGGCCAATCTTGAACGCGGCATATTCCAGTGCTTCGGCTGCGGGGCCAAAGGCAACGTCCTTGAATTCGCGGCCATGATGGAAAAGGTTGATCCGAAAGACGGCGCGGCCTTGCACAAAGTGGCCGGCGAACTGCAAAAACGGTTCTGCCCGGAACTCGGCGCTTCCCAGGAAGCAAAACCACCGGCAACGAAGCCGGAGAAAACCGAGCCCAAAAGCGATCTGCCGGTTGTCGTCAACGCCCCGCTTGACTTTGAACTCAAGGGGCTGGACAGGAAACATCCGTATCTGCTCAATCGCGGATTCTCACAGGAAACGATTGACCATTTCGGCCTGGGCTTCTGCTCGCGTGGTCTTCTAAAGGATCGGGTAGCGATTCCGCTTCACGACCATGAAGGCCGGCTCGTGGGCTATGCTGGCCGGGTGGTGGATGACGCCACAATCAGCGAAAACAACCCGCGATACCGTTTCCCTGGCAAACGCGAGCGTGACGGCAAACACTTTGAATTCCGAAAGACGTTATTCCTGTATAACGGCTTTCGGATCAAAGCGCCGGTTGACGATCTGATTGTTGTCGAGGGGTTCGCCTCGGTGTGGTGGCTGCATCAAAACGGCCTGCCGCATGCGGTTGGAACGATGGGGTCGGACTGTTCCGAAAGGCAGGCTGAACTCATCGTGTCCTTGGTCAAACCAAATGGCCGGGTTTGGATCGTGCCGGATGGCGACAAGGCGGGCGAGCGATACGCTCAAACGCTACTGTCGCTCATTTCACCTCACCGCTTTGTGCGTTGGGTGAAACTCGATGAGGGGGAACAGCCAACGGACTTGCTGGCTGAACAATTGAAAACATGCTTCACAACATGAAGAACACAGCGGCCTCAGGAGAGGTCGCTTTTTGCTCTGAACGGTTAGATAGTTGCTGACAAACAGGTGATTTATTCCGATTCCTTTTTAGGAAGCAATTTTCCAAGCAGTGGTATTTGCTTGAAAGCAAGTTTCATAAGAGCCAGGAAATTCTTTTCTTCAATTTGGTTATCGTTTCGCAATTGGAATGCTCCAATGACTGTGAGCAAAAGCAAACCGCCGAGTATCAGCAATGGCAGAATCCAAACACTTAACACTTTTGCTATCGTCGCTAAACCCGCCATTATGATTACAGTGGCGAATAAATAAAAAAGCCCGGAAATCCAAGGGTTGTTTTTTTTCATTGGATTACATTTGAGAGGTTTATCGAACCAATAATGCGGTAAATTTGCGTCAATAAATTGCTGATTCAGTTCTTTTGCTTTTTCTGGGCGACATAAGGCCAAAATCCCCTGCATATTTTGAAAAATATTCCTCGAAGGTTCAAACGTGTCAGGTGTAAAATCTAAAACGTTTCGGTATTTTCTGAAATGTCCATAAAGCGTTGGAAGACCTCTTAAAACATCTTCAGCCGACCCTGCTGTAGAGTTAAGCCAGGACGGATGATCAAAAGCACCTGCAACACATCCCTCAACTATGCACGACTCAACGTAGTTACCCACGGAGAAACGTCCCGGGCCGACCAGCAGTAGCGTGACACAGTCCATCAAATACCGGAACGCCAGTTCACCGCTCCCCTGCCCGCGCTCTTCGGCTTTGCGAAGTGTGATCATTCTTGCTCAAACCTGCTGCACGAGTTCTGTTGCCTCATAACGCACTTTCGGCAGGCCCGCATATTTGTCGTTGGCGGCGCGATAACCCAGCGCGCAGGCCACCACCGTCGCGTAACCGCTGTAGTTTAAATCCAGCACACGGTCATATTCGGCGGGGTTAAGTCCTTCCATCGGACAGGTGTCCACGCCTAACACGGCGGCGCAGGTCATCAAATTGCCAAGTGCGATATAGGTTTGCCGGGTCGCCCATTCGTGGGCGGTTTTGCCGCGCGGACCGTTGACGATGTCGCCGAGCATCAGGTCGCGGTAAAAGTTCAGCGATTCGGCGGGGATTTTGCGGATGTCGCTGGTGCGCTGGATGAGTTTGGACACGTCGGCCCCGGTCATTTTGGTGCGCGCGGTGAACACGACAAAGTGCGAGGCATCCACAACCTGCTTTTGATTCCACGAATGCGGCAGCAGTTCGGCGCGCTTGGCGGGGTCGTTGATGACCAGGAATTTATACGGCTGCAAACCGTAGGAAGTCGGCGTGAGCACGAGCGCGCGCTCCAGGGTTTGCCAGACATCGGCGGGGATTTTTTTGGTCGCGTCAAAAACTTTCGTGGCGTAACGCCATTGCAACGCATTTAACAACTGCTGGGTAGTTCCATTATTCATGGTTCAAATTGGATTTTATCTTTGCACAGAGTGGCACATTTCTTTGGAAAAGCAAATTGCCCAGTGGCATGGATGGGTGCACCTTGTGCCCCACCACCGGAACGCCGGATTTATCCGGCAGCAACACGCGCCGGGTACACCCCTGCCGGATGAATCCGGCGTTCCGCGCGGACGCGGCGTCTTACCTTGGCGGCGGTGTCTGGTTGCGCCTGCATGGATTTTCATGGGCGTTTTGACTTTTTGTCGCAGTCAGGTCAATTTATAACCCAGCATGAGTTTGCCCAATCTTCGTATTCGCCGCGCAACCACGGACGATTTTCAAAGCTTGAAATCGCTTTGGAAATCCATGCGGCTGCCGGCGGACGGATTGGAAAAGCGGCTGACCGAATTTCAGGTGATTGAAACGGCCGATGGACAAATCGTCGGCGCAATCGGCGTTCAAATCATCCGGCAGCACGCCCTGCTCCACAGCGAAGGGTACACGGATTTTGCCGTGGCCGATGCCGCGCGGCAATTGTTCTGGGAACGCATCCAGACCATTACCGCCCATCACGGCGTTTTCCGGTTATGGACGCAGGAAAATTCGCCGTTTTGGGTTCGTTGGGGCTTTCAACCCGCCACGATCGATCTTCTTGAGCGCCTGCCCGCGGAATGGAAACGTTCCGAAGGAAAATGGCTAACCCTTCAGCTTAAAAACGAGGAAGCCATCGCCGCGCTCGATAAAGAACTTGAGGCCTTCCGGGAATCGGAAAAAAAACGCACCGAAGAAACACTGGAGCAAGCCCGCACGATGACGACCACCATCACCATCATCGCGTTTGTCGTGGGGATCGTCCTCATCGGCATCGCCTTTTATCTTTTCATGCGCCGTGGATTTTTACCGATGCGCTGACGGCAGATTGAATTCATCCGCGTGATATGAGCTGCGCACCATCGGGCCGCTGGCGACGTGAACAAAACCCAGCTCCCCTGCCCGCCTGCCGTATTCTTCAAATTTCACAGGCGAAACAAATTCCACCACCGGCAAATGTTTCAGCGTGGGCTGGAGATACTGGCCAAGCGTGAGGATGTCGCAACCCACAAGGCGCAAATCTTCCAGCGCCTTCAGCACTTCCGCTTCCGTTTCACCCAAGCCCAGCATCATGCCGGACTTGGTGTAAATCGTGTCGCCGCGCTTGTCCTTCACCCTCCGCAGCACACTCAACGAACGGTCGTAAGTCGCGCGATGACGCGCACTCGGCGTCAAACGGCGGACGGTTTCGAGATTGTGATTGAAAATGTGCGGGCTGGCCGCCAGCACGGATTCAATCGCAACATCGCTCTCATTGAAATCCGGCACCAGCACTTCAATCACAATGCCCGGATTCAATTCGCGCACGGCTTCGACAGTCTTCCGGAAATGGTTCGCGCCACCATCCGCCAGATCGTCGCGCGCCACGGCGGTGATGACGATGTGCTTCAATTTCATCCGCCGCGTCGCCTCGGCCACGCGCCTCGGCTCATCCGCTTCGAGCGGCAGCGGTTTGGCTGTGGACACCGCGCAAAAGCCGCAGGCGCGGGTACAGCGGTCGCCGGAGATCATGAATGTCGCCGTGCCCTTCTCCCAGCATTCCCAGTGGTTCAGGCATTTGGCGCTTTCGCAGACCGTGTGCAGCTTCAGCTCGTCCAGCAAGCGGTGCGTGCGCGCGAAGCGGTCCGACGTGGGCAGCTTGATGCGCAGCCAGTCGGGCAAACGGGGACGCGTTTTTAATTCAACAACGGTCATTGGTCGTCAATTTACAAAACGAACATCGAACTGAAAACCTGGTCGGCGGACTTCATTCGACGTTCGATGTTCGATGTTCAGGGTTCGATGTTTTCCCATCGGTGTCAATTTGTCGTCTTCATCTTCTCCCAAAACTTCGCCAGTTCCTCCGGCCCGAAATCGGCCAGCACCTTGCCATCCACCTCAATCACCGGCGCAAGTTCCTGGCCGGAGATGCGAACCATTTCGTCAAACGCCGCCTCGTCGGCAATCACATCGACCTTTTCATATTCAATGTCGTGTTCGTCGAGCCAGCGCATGGCTTTGTGACACCAGGGGCAATAGGGCTTGATGAAGATGCGGATTTGTTTTGGATTCACGGCTAGAGATTTTTATCTAACCAATGCTGGAAATAACAACCGAGCCTTCGTCCAGTTGTTTCAGGCTTTGTTGAATCGCCTGAATTCCTTCCAGCAATGGCTTGCCAACTTCCGACTCACTCGCCTCGTTGAACTTGGCCGACATAACAATCAGGGTTTAAAATTCAACCACCGATTTGCTTCTTGTAATCTTCCGGCGACAGCAGCGCATTCAGTTCAGCGGGATGGCTCAATTTGATTTTGTAAAACCAGCCGCTGTCATGCGGTTCGCTGTTCACCAGCGCCGGATCGTCCACCACCAGCCGGTTCGCCTCCAGAATTTCGCCGCTCACCGGCGAGTAAATGTCGCTCGCGGTCTTCACGGATTCCACCACGGCGCAGGCTTCGCCGGCCTTGACCTTCCGGCCCACGTCCGGCAATTCGACAAAAACGATGTCGGTCAATTCGTGTTGCGCGTGGTCGGTGATGCCGACCGTGGCGGTGTCGCCGCTGACGCGCACCCACTCGTGTGATTTCGTGTATTTCAGATCGGAAGGAATGTTGCTCATAAATTTTCAATGGAGATTACGCGGCTCGTCGCGCCGAAGCAAGGCGAAGGCGGAATGCTACAGATTCTCAATTCCATTTTTTGAACCCTAAAACCGCAGCCTCCGACGCGCTTGTCTCGCCATAGCTGGGGAAGGCGGAAGCCGGCGCTGACTTTCATTGGATATAAAATGCGCGGACTGACGTCCGCGGCTACGAGGTTCACGGGGAGGGCTTCTTGTAAATCGGTTTGGACACCACCACCGCCGCGAAGCGTTTGCCGCGAATTTCAATTTCAATCTTCGTATCGGGCTTCGCCAATTCCGCTGGCACGTAGCCCATGCCGATGCCGATGCCGAGCGACGGGCTTTGCGTGCCGCTGGTGACGACGCCGGCGTTCGCGCCGTTCACCCAGATCGGATAATGCGGCCGCGGCGGCGCGGATTTCCCGGTCATCTTGAACGCGATGAGTTTTTTCTTCACGCCTTTCGCCTTCTGCTCCGCGAGAATGGAACGTCCATTGAATTCGCCCTTGTCGAACGCGACAAAAAATCCGAGCCCGGCCTCGATGGGCGTGGTTTGCTCATCCAGCTCATGGCCGTAAAGCGGATAGCAAACCTCGGTGCGCAGTGTGTCGCGCGCGCCGAGGCCGCAGGGCTTGATGCCAAACGGCTGCCCGGCGGCGAGCAGAGCGTCCCAAACGTGCCGGATGGCTTCGTCCGAACCGACGATTTCAAATCCGTCTTCGCCGGTGTAGCCCGTGCGCGAGACCAGCATACTGCCATGTTCAAAGTGAAAACCGGCGATCTCATTTTTCTTCAATTCGGTTACGCGACCCACACGCATGGCCGAACTTGATTCACCCGGAATGCAAGTTTCGATGAATTCGCGAACGCGCGGACCCTGCACGGCCACGGCGGCGTAATTGTGCGAGGCGTCGGTAAGTTTGAGTTCACTGGAGAATTTTGCGGCCTGCGCCTGCAACCAGGCGACATCCGGTTCGATGCGCGAGGCGTTGATGACCAGAAAAAAAACCTCACCGGACAACCGGTAGGCATACAGATCGTCAATGACGCCGCCGCGTTCGTTGCCCATCAAGGTGTATTGGCCCTCGCCGGGCGCGAGCTTGCGGATGTCGTTCGTGAGAATCGAATTCAGAAATGCCGCCGCGCCCGAACCGCTGACGGTGACCTCGCCCATGTGCGAGATGTCGAAGATGCCGGCGGCCTGGCGGACGGCGAGATGTTCGTCGGTGATGCTGGTGTATTGCACCGGCATTTCCCAGCCGCCGAATTCGACGAGTTTGCCGCCGAGTTTCTGGTGGGCGGTAAAAAGTGGCGTGCGTTTAAGCATGGTTTGAGAATGTAGAATTTGGAATGCAGAATGAAGCAACAAATCAACCCGCCAGCCGTTTCAAAACTTCCTGCGCCAGCAGCTCGTAAGCCGCCGCGCCGGAGCTGTATTTGTCGTAATGAATGATCGGTTTGCCGAAACTCGGCGCCTCGGCAAGTCGCGTGCTGCGCGGAATCACCGTTTCAAACACGCGCGCACCAAGCTGATTCCGCACCTCAGTGACGACCTCGTTGGAAAGCTTCGTCCGGCCATCGAACATCGTCATCACGACGCCGAAGATGTCGAGGCGCGGATTGATGCCCGCGTCGCGCAACTGGTTGAGCACGCGGTTCATCATGGAAATGCCTTCGAGCGAGTAATACTCGCATTGCAACGGCACGAGCAAACCGTCGCTCGCCGCAAAGGCGTTCAGGGTGAGAATGCCCAGCGACGGCGGGCAGTCAATCAAGACCACGTCGAATCGTTGCGATTCCAGCACCGGCCGTAACACGCCGGCAAGGCGGAGCAGATGATTCTCCATTCGCGCCAGTTCGAGATCGGCGGCGCACAAATCCACTTCACTGGGAACAACGGCCAGCCGCTCGAAGGCGGTGTCTTTGATTTTGTCGAGCAGGCTGCCTTCCCCCAGCAAGACGCGATACGCGCTGGCACCCTCGGTTTTTTCCAGGCCAAGGCCGCTGGTGGCATTGGCCTGCGGGTCGAGGTCAAACAAGAGCATGCGCTGGCCCAGCGCGGCAAGGCACGCAGCCAGATTGACGGCCGTGGTGGTCTTGCCCACGCCGCCTTTTTGGTTGGCTACCGCAATGACTTTGGTTGGCACCCGCCCGATTTAATGACAAGCGCGGCGCTCTTTCAAGCGCGCAACGTGTTTCAAATCGGATTAATTGCCGGAAATGGTAAGGCTGACCGGCTGGGCGAGCGAATTTTGCTGTCCAAAAAGCGAAGCGACCGGCTGAAGGCTGAGCACTGGATTGGTGCTGGACACGATCCCCATTGGGTCCGCTGACTGCGACAGGGATGGCGCGGCGGTGAGCGAAGCGGTGGTCAGCAAAGCGGTGGTGGTGGCGGCCTGCAAAACCGGCTGCGCCGCGAGATCCGGACGATCCGCATAAATAATTCCGAGAAACAGCAGCAAACAAAGGGCACCGGCAAACGTACTCGCAAACACCGGTTTCACATTAAACACTTGCACCCATTTCCCCAGCCAGGGCGCCTGAGCAAACAATTCCTCCATCCAGTTGGCCGATGTTCCGGAGTCGCCGGCGCGGATCCGCTGCAGGACCTGGCTTGAAAAATAGTTGAAATATCCCGGCGGTGGCGTTTCGTACCGTTTGAGAACCAGCAAGCGGCGCAACGACTCGAAGTTATTTTCGTTTTCGTTCATACATCTTACTTCAAGTAATCGGACAACAACGCCTGTAATTGCTGTCGGGCGTAAAACAGCCGCGACCGAACAGTCCCAATGTTGCAGTCCATAATCTTTGCAATCTCTTCGTGCGATTGTCCCTGCACATCGTGCAGAACAACCACCAATCTATGAGGTTCAGACAACTTTAGCAGTGCCGCGTTCAATTTTTCCTGCAATTCCGCCAAACTGGCCTCGCGGCGCGGTGTTTTATCCGAAATTAAGGCCATTAAATCCGGGTCGTGCTCGGCTTTGAAGTCCAAGTCATTCAGACTCATGTGAATGCGGTTCTTGCGCTGTTTGAGAAAATTAATCGTTTTGTTGACCGCAATCCGGTACAGCCAGGTGTAAAAACTGGAGCCGCCTTTGAAGGATTTCAGCGCCTGAAACGCCTTGATGAACGATTCCTGCGCCAGGTCATTGGCGTCCTCGTGATTGGCGGTCATGTGATAAATCGTCGCGTAGATGCGCTCCTGATGGCGCCGCACCAATTCATCGTAAGCCTCCAAATCGCCACGCCGCGCCTGCCGTACCAGCAACGCTTCATCCGCTGGCGCGGGCATCTCTGAATCATCTGCGCGTGTGACTGGAGCGGACATCATGATTTATTCAAATACAAACCGCCAAGGCGTCGGTTTGTTGCGCTAAAAAATCCGCCAGGCCGAACAATCCGGCGCGCCCGCCGGATTCCGGCAAAACCCGCAACACCCGCCGCGCCTGCTCCAAATAGCGCGCGATGACCTCCTGCGACGGCCCAAAGGTTTCGTATCGGGCCAGCAATTCGTTCACGGCGGACAAATTTTCCGGCTGCCAGTTTTCGACCAGGTTCTCCAGGCGCACCCGATCGGCGGCGTTCGCGCGTTCCCACGCCAACAGCACCGGCCACGTCAATTTGCCCTTTGCCAGATCCGTGCCCAGCGATTTGCCGGCCAGCGCCTCCGTCCCGAACAAATCCACGCAATCGTCATAAACCTGATACGCCGTGCCGAACGCCGCGCCGAATTGCCGCAAGGCGGCGCGCCGTTTCGGCGTCGCCCCGCTCAAAAACGCCGCCAAATCGCACGAAAGCGTGAACAGTTCGGCGGTTTTCATTTCGATGACGCGGAAATACTCGCGCCGCGAGACTTGAAACTTGTGGCGGTGCTGCGTCTGCAATATTTCCCCGGAACAAACCGTGTTCGTCGCCATGGCGACGGCGCGGCAAACTTCCGGCGTGGGAAAGCTGGCCGCCAGTTTCAACGCCTGCGCAAACAGGCAATCACCGAACAGCACGGCGATTTCGTTGCCCCAATTGGCCGCCAGCGTGAGCTGGTCGCGGCGGATTTCCGCCTCGTCCATCACATCGTCATGCACCAGCGTGGCCAGGTGCACCATTTCAATGATGACCGCCGCCGTCACGTGCGCCTCGGAGACCTCGCCGAGCGCGCCGGCGGACAGCGCCACGATGGCGGGGCGCAGGTGTTTGCCGCCGCCGTTCAGGGCGTATTGCGCATAGGGAATGATTTGCGGATCAAAGTCGTTGACCTGCCGGATCAATTGCCGCGTGACCGCCTGAAGAAACGGCTCCACCGGTTCCACGATATGTTTCCAGGAACGATTCGGATTGGCTTCCGGCGAGTCACCCGCGTTCGCACTCGCCACCTTTGATTCAGCAACCAGCATTCGGGTGGGAATTTACGTTTGCCCAGCCACCGAGTCAAACCCCTTATGTTCCGCGCCAAAACAAAACCGCCGGACTGAACCATCCCTCCGGCTGCATGACCGCGGCTGCTTGGCACCGCGATTTTCAGTAAGGTGGTAGCTGAAAGCGTTTGGGTATCAGCGTCAATCTTCACGTCTTTTGGCACAAGCAAACAAAAAAACGCGGACGGTTTCCCGTTCGCGCTGGAATTGATTTCGCCAGGATTACTTGGCTTCGGGCGCGGGCGCGGCCGCTGCTTCCTTGTCGCGATCTTCCATCGCGGCCTTGCGCGACAGACGCACCCTGCCCTTTTCATCCACCCCAAGGCATTTGACCGTGATGTCGTCGCCGACCTTGACGATGTCCTCGGTTTTCTTGACGCGGAAATTGGCCAGTTCGCTGATGTGAACCAGGCCGTCCTTGCCGGGCAGGAATTCCACAAAACAGCCGAATTCCTTGATCGTGACGACTTTGCCGCGATAGATTTTCCCGATTTCGGCTTCCGCCGTCATGCCGGTGATGGCGTCGAGCGCAATCTTCATGCCTTCGGGCGAGACGGAGAAAATGTTCACCGTGCCGTCGTCTTCAATGTCAATTTCGCAGCCGGATTCCTCGACGAGGCGCTTGATGTTCTTGCCGCCCGGGCCAATGAGCGCGCCGATTTTTTCGGGGTTGATCTTGACCGTTTGAATACGCGGCGCGTATTTGCTGATTTCCTTGCGCGGTTCGGCGAGCGTCTTGGCCATTTCAGCCAGGATATGCAATCGCGCCACGCGGGTCTTTTCAATCGCCTCGGCCATGATGGCGTGCGGCAACCCCTTCAACTTCAGATCGAGCTGGAAACCGGTGATGCCCTTTTCCGTCCCGGCAATCTTGCAATCCATGTCGCAGTAATGATCCTCCCAGCCGATGATGTCGGTGAGGAGCTGATATTTGGAAATCTTTTTGTTCGCATCCAATTCGGTGCAGATGCCGACGCTGATGCCGGCAACGGGACGAATCATCGGAACGCCTGCATCCATGAGCGCCAGCGTGCCGCCGCAAACGCTCGCCATCGAGGTCGAGCCGTTGGATTCCATGATCTCGCTGGTGACGCGGATGGTGTAGGGATAATTCTCCATTGGAATCATCGGCTCGATGCTGCGTTCCGCCAGCGCGCCGTGGCCGATTTCGCGCCGACCCGGACCGCTGATGCGGCCGGTTTCGCCGACGGAGAAATTCGGGAAGTTGTAGTGCAGGATGAATTTCTTCTCGCTGCCGCCGCCGGTGTAGGAATCAAATTCCTGCGTGTCGTCACCGGTGCCCAGCGTGGCCAGCGTGACCGCCTGGGTTTCGCCGCGGCAGAACAACGCCGAACCATGGGCGCGCGGCAAAATGCCGACTTCGCTTGAAATCGGGCGCACGACATCAAAGGCGCGGCCGTCGAGACGTTTGCCGTGATTCAAAATCAAACCGCGAACACCCTCTTTTTGGATGTAGTAAAACGCGTCGTTGATGACAAAGTCCGTGACTTTTTCCGCGCCGAATTTCTCGACGAGCTTGGAGCCGACTTCATCCTGGATGGCCTTGCAAGCGGCTTCGCGGGCGAGCTTGCCGGGCGTGAGCAACGCCGGCACAAAACGTTCGCCGGCGAGTTTCTTGGCTTCCTGAAGAATTTCGTCGGGGACGATGTTGAGCGTGATTTCGCGTTTCTTCCTGCCGGCCCGGGCAACGAGCTCTTTTTGCGCGGCGATGAGCGGCTGGATGGCTTCCTGGGCGTATTTCAACGCGGCATTGAAATCGGCTTCGGTAATTTCCGTGGCCGAACCTTCATACATCACGATGTCATTCGTGTTGCCCACGTAAACGAGGTCGAGGTCGCTTTCGGCCTGTTCGGCATGGGTCGGATTGGCGATGAATTGGCCTTTGATGCGGCCAACGCGCACCGCGCCGAGCGGGCCGTCCCAGGGAATGTCGCTGACCATCAGCGCGGCGGACGCGCCGATGATGCTGAGTATGTCGGGGTCGTTCTGGCCGTCGGCGCTGAGAACGACGGTTTGCACCTGCACTTCATTGTACCAGCCCTTGGGAAAGAGCGGGCGAATCGGACGGTCGGTAAGCCGGCAGGTGAGAATTTCCTTTTCCGTCGGGCGGCCTTCGCGTTTGAAGTAGCCGCCGGGGAACATGCCCGCCGCCGCGGCTTTTTCGCGGTAGTCAACGGTCAGGGGGAAAAAGTCCTGCCCTTCCTTGGCCTTGGTGGCGGCCACCGCAGCCACGATGACGATGGTTTCGCCGAGCTGGACGGTTACGGCGCCGTCCGCCTGTTTGGCGAGTTTTCCGGTTTCAATGATGATTTGTTTGTCGCCCACCTGGGCGGTGATTTTTTCTGGCATAGGTACTTGCCCATTGCCACCGGAGGAACTTCAGTGAACTCCGAATATTTTCGGAGCTGATTGAAATTTCCCAGGGGCAACGGATTCTTTATTCGCGATGATTTCGGTTTGGGAATCGAGCCGTTCGCGTTTCCGGCTCAAATTCGAGAGCGGAAGGCGGCTGGCTGAAAAATAAAAGCCGCGCCTCCGCAAATTCAGTGGCGCAGCTTCAATTTCTTCGTAACCGCCTGATAGCGGTTCAAATCTGTGTTTTGCAGGTATTCGAGCAGGCGGCGGCGCTGGCCGACCATCATCAGCAGCCCGCGGCGCGAGCTGTGATCCTTTTTGAACGTTTGCAGATGTTCGGTCAGATGGTTAATCCGCTGGGTCAGCAGCGCAACCTGCACATCCGCCGAACCCGTGTCTTTGCCATGCAACTTAAATTGGTCAATCGTCTTCGACTTCGCTTCCATATTTAATAATTAGAATGGGGGATGCTAGTTATTCACCGCCGGGGTGTAAAGCACTTTCCCCAGCACTTTCGGAGTGAACAATTCATGGAATTCAAAGCCTCCATGTTGTTATGAAAACCGGCTCACGCGCGCCCGATGCGCGTATGCGCTGTGCATTGCAATACGTCAGATTATCGTGCGCCACGAGGATTTTGGAGTGCCGTGGCAGCTTGCCGAGGCGAAGCGCAGCGAAGACTGGAGCGCAGCGGCGACACCACTTTTCGACTGCGGACAGAGCTTCCAAGTGGCGTGGCTCCCGCTCTGCGGGATTCCCGCCGCAGTCCAAAATAATTTCGTTGCGGCTACGCCGCGCTGTGGCCATGCACCGTGCGAGCCTTGCGGCTTCAGCGGGGGCGACCGGACAAATGCTGTTCCAGCGCCGCCACGATGGTGTTGACACTCTGCAGGATTATTTTGGCCGCTTCCGGATCGGGGATTTTCAACCCGTAATTTTTATCGAGCGCCACAACGAGTTGGAGTGCATCGACAGAATCCAAACCCAGACTGCCGGGACCAAAAAGCGGCAGGTCGTCCGCGATTTCCTCCGCCTTGGATTGGAGCATAAGGTTCTCCACCATCAACTGCTTGATGTCCTGCTTGAGCGTCGTTGTATTATCCATTGCAAAATGCCGTCATTAAGTCCAAAGCGTCTTATGTAGCCAGCCTCGGAGCAAGTCAAAAAGCGGATTCCTCCGCCAAAAAACATAATTTTCCCTCGGCTCACCAGTGATCCGCCTTTATAGTGCCGCCCATGATTTTTCGTCCACGCTCCAGCAGTTTGGCTCGCCGGATTGTCCGGCTTCTTCTGCTGGCGCTGCCAATCCTTCCCTCAACCAGTTTCGCGCTCCCCAAGCGGCTGGTCATCGCCCTTGATGGAATTTCCTACCGCGACATGAAAGCCTTGCAGGCCGGCGTCACCTACAAGGACACGCATGGCTTTCAATTCCATCGTCAAGGCTTCCATCAGGGATATTTCCCGGTCAGCCGCATGATCTCGACATTCCCCTCGACCAGCGACGTCGCGTGGACTGATATTTTCGGCGATCGCCCGCTGCCCGGTTATCAGCGCACTTATTTCAGCGACGCCGCGAATTTGGAAATGTCCGTCAACGGCATCACCACCTCGATGGAGCATGAAAAGCAGATGCACTGGCAGGTGGAGAACGGCTTCCTTCGCACGCTGGGTTATGTCTATCCGTCCCACACCTATCAATACGAGGTGCATGAATTGGTCAGAAACTTTCTCAATACCAGGAGCAATGGCGACAACTACTACGCCTACATTCGCACGCCGGACGATGCCCAGCACTTGTCCCGCGATGTTTTCGCCCTGCTTTGCGCGCTCGATGAAAAACTCCAGAAACTGCGCGCCCTTTACAAGGCACGTGAAGGACGTGATCTCGAAATCCTGATTCTCTCGGACCACGGGAACAATCACGCCGGCGTCGCCCAGCGCGTCGAGATTCGGACTTTTTTGGAAAAGGCCGGTTACCGGATCACAAATTCCATTGTGAATCCCAAGGACGTTGTCCTCCCCACGGTCGGGATCGAGTCCTGGGTGGAAATTCATAATTCGCCCGCCGAAACCGAAACCCTCCTGCAACTGCTCCCGCAACTGAAAGGCGTGGACGTATTGACGGCCAGGTTCCCGGGTCAGACCAACCGGTTTATTGTCATGAATTCGAAAGGCGAACGGGCCATCATCGAGTGGAATCCCGCAAAGAACTCCTTCCGATATTCAACCGAGCGGGGAGACCCGATTAACTATCTCCCGGTGGTCAAAACTCTCTCCCAAAAGAACCGGCTCGACGCCGGCGGCTTTGCCACGGCTGACGACTGGATGGCTGAAACCCTGACCAATCGCTATCCTCTGGCAGTCGAGCGAATTGTCCGGGGCCACACCTGCGTCACCCTCAATCCGGCAACCATTCTTATCAGCCTGAACAACCATTATGTTCACTCCGGATGGCTGGTCAAAAAAGGCAGCGAGTTGGTGACCTTTGGGGGCACGCATGGAGCGCTCGACGACCTCAACTCGGATGGAATTTTGCTGAGCAGCTTTGCCCCCACTCAGGACACTTCGAGCCCTCGGGTGGCCGGGCTGTATGATTGTTTTCCGGGACTGCGAAATTTTCGGGCGGAGGAAAATGGCGCCGAATGGATCACCGGAAAAGAACAGGCCATGACGAGGATCGCGCGAGTGCCGCTCGATTGGGACCGCCAGATGCTTCCGGGTGATGAGGTTTTCCTGCGGATTTGGACGCCGAGCTTTGCTCACCTTGACCTCGAAGTCCCCGTCGAGCTGACGGTTAAGAAAGTCCCGCGTTTCTCAAATGCGCAGATCCGTCGGGGGGATCCCCAACCAATTGATGCATCCGAACGGCATTTCACCCTCAATCTTCCGATTACTTTTCTGGACAAATGCGCTTACGAAAGAGTCTATGCGCTCCCGGGCGATCTGATTCTGGAGCCGCAAAAAGAGTACTGGATTTCGGGGCAGGTTCCTGATGAGAAGAAAAACATCCAGATCTTCGAATTCACCTTCCGCACCGACAGCCGCGGCCTGCCGGTGGCGTACTAAGAAAATCGACTATGAGGCCGGTGCTCTTGAAGGAAGCTTACGGCCTAGTGGGTGCAAACACCTTTCCGTTTTGGGCGCAAATCATCTGCGCCACATAACGTCCGGAGAGCGCAGCCGAGGGCAGCCCCCCCCCCACCACCACCCAATGGCCGGCCATGTAAAAACCCTCAAGTCCCGGCAGTGTGCAGGGAATGCGCCGGCCAATGATGCGCGGCGTTGGCAGCCAGCCTTCGTAACTGCCCTGCCAGTTGGCAGTGTAGCGCACAAACGTGGCGGGCGTCGCGATGTCCGACTGTTCAAGGTGCTCCGCGAGACCGGGAAATCTCCGGTCGAGAATGCCGATGACCTCCTGCAAAATCGCTTTCTTTTCCGCCTGATAACCTTGCGGATTGTCCTGCTTGAGCTTGATCCAGAAATCGTAAAGCGCCGGCATCCGGATCGTCATGACCGTCCTGCCTTCCGGACAAAGTCCCGCGTCCGAACCGAACACCGAAACATCCATCCGCGAATGCCGTGTTTGGTTGTCCACAGCCAGCGGCTGTGTGAGCGGCAGGCTGATGCTTTGGGATGTGTTCGGAAACGTTTTATTGATCCCGAGCGAAACCTGGATCAAGGCCGGAAACAGCTCGCCCTGTTTGTACAGCCGGATGAGTTGTTTGTTCACATACCGGCCGGCCAGCATTTTGAAAATCGTCGTGTGACCGTCGGCGCAGGAAACCACGATGGAAGCCGGGACGATTGTCCCATCGGCGCAATTCACTCCTGTTGCGTGGTTGTTTTCGATCCGGACCGAAACCACGCGGGTGTTGTATCGAATGACGCCTCCGAGGCGGGCATAACGATCCGCAATCGCTTCAGCAAACGCCCGCGAGCCGCCGACGACGAAGCCGGTGTTTCTGCGGGAGCGGAACGCCAGAACCATCACGAGCACCAGCGCCGACATGCGTTCGTCGCTGGCGAGCGTCAGCAACGTCTCGCGCAGGAAATCGTTCCGGTATTTCGCCAGATACCTGGTAATGGGCATGCCTTTCCATTTCAGAAACACGGGCAGTATTGGAACGTAGCTCAATCCAAGCCGCATTTTTTCAAACCACGTCATCAGCTCCAGCGGTTTCTCCAGTGGCGGTTCGAGTGAAGCACAATGCCGCGCCGCGCGCACCAGCTCGTCAATCAGCGCGGAGTCTTCAGGCGCGATGCGCTTGAACTCGGATGAAAGCCGATCCAGATCGGTGGGCACGGAGAGGTTTTTGCCATCGGCGCCCTCCATCCAGACGACTTCGTCATGGAGCATGATCTTCCGGTCCGCAATGGCGCCCAGTTCCATCCAAATCTGGTAAAAAGCCGAGGACGGATTCATGCCGAACAGCCAGCGCAGGCAGCCGTCGAAGACGTAAGGCCCGCGATCCCATGAGGTGCATAACCCGCCGGTCACCGTGCCCATTTCGAGAATCTCGGATTGGATGCCGTTCATCTGCAGATAGCAGCCGCAGGACAGGCCGGCGACACCGCCCCCGATAATGATGACTTTCCTGGCGGTGGCCTCGGAGGTGGCCGGCGCCGTGCGGGGTTTATCTTCGACGTTCATCGCTTCAGAAGCCGTCGAAATTATTGTTCACTGACCGGGCCATCCGCCGCTGCGAGAAGTTGATGACCCACGAGGCGATGCTGGCTTTCGTCAACGGCATCGGCATGCGCGAGAGGATGGACGGCAGGCTGTAGAACTCACGATAGATTTTCCGCACGTTGCGCTCCAGTTCCTCCGGCGTGCCATAGGGCGGCTTGATGTGGCAAAGCTGGCCGGGCCAGCGGTCAATCTCACGGCTGTTGATGATCCGCGATTCGCTTTGCAGCCGGTCGTGAAGCGGCGTGCCCTTGACCGGCGTGAGGATGTTGAAATAGGCGACCGGCACTTTGTGTTCGTGAAGAAAATTCTGTGTCGCGCGAAACGCGCCTTCCGTCTCGCCGTCCCAGCCGAAGATGAAATTCAACGAGTAGCTGATGCCGCGGCGGCGGAGGTTGGCCAGCATTTCTCCATAACGCGGAAGCTTGTTGAACCGCTTGTTCATGCCGTTGAGCGTGTCGGGATTGATGCTCTCGATGCCGATGTTCACGTGCAGCAGGCCGCTGCGGCAGGCCAAATCCAGGAACGGCTCGTCGTTGCAGAGGTAGGACGACCAGAGCGCGGACCAGCGCACCTTCAGCGGGATCAGCGCCTCCATGAGTTCCATCGTGTGAACCCGTTTCCCGCCAAAATTGCTGTCGCCAAACAATAGGCTCTTTCCACGGCAATGCTTGATCTCCGCAATGACCTCGTCCACCGGGCGGCAGCGATACGCGTCACCGAGCAACATCCGTTCGGAACAAAACTCGCAGCGGAACGGACAGCCCCGCGACGACGAAACGGCAAAGGTCGTGAACGGCCGGTAATACCGCATGTTTAACAGGTCGTAACGCGGCACCGGCAGGCCGGCCAGGCTCGAAAGCAATTCGGCGCGGTAAACCTTCTTGAGACGCCCGTGAATGGCATCCTCCAGCATCTGCGGCCAGATCGCCTCGGCTTCTCCAATCCCGACCGCGTCGCAATGTTCGCCCGCCTCCTCGGCATGGAAGAACGTGTGCGGCCCGCCCAGAATCACGCGCACGCCGCGCCGGCGGAATTCGTCGGCAATGTCGTAGGTGCGATACGAATTGAGCGTCCAGGTGGTGATCGCCACCAGGTCGGCGCGGTAATCAAAGTCAATGGGTTCCAGTTGTTCGTCGAGAAGTTTGATTTCCCAATCCGCAGGAGTCAGCGCTGCCAGGTAAGGCAGTGTCAATGGCACAACCGGGCGGCGGCGAACCTTGAACACGGTGCGGTCCGTCTTCGAGCGGTAATACGAGGGCTGAATGATGAGAAGACGGTTTCCCATACGGCTAAAAAATTCCGCCGTCAACTTTGATGGCCGAGCCGGTGATGTAACTCGCGTCGGCGCTGGCCAGAAAACGGATTGTCGCCGCGACTTCTTCCGGGCGGCCGAACCGGCGCATGGGAATCCGCATCTGCGCCGCCTTCTTTTCTTCACCGGCCAGGTGGGCCAGCGTCTCCGTTTCCACAAATCCGGGACAGACAGCATTCACGGTAATGCCGATGCGCGCCACTTCCTTGGCCAGAGACTGGGTTAACGCGACCACGCCCGCCTTGGCGGCGGCGTAATTGGCCTGTCCGGCCGGCGCGAGGAGCGCGCTCAATGAAGACACATTGACGATTCGCCCGCCGTGCTGGCCTATCATCGTGGGCAACACCACCTGGCAGCCGTGGAAAACGGAGTCCAGGTTCGTGGCCAGAACCCGGTCCCACGATTCCGGCGGCATGGTCGCCAGCAGCGAATCCTCGTGGCTGCCGGCATTGTTGACGAGCACGTCAATGCGGCCGTGGCCGGCGAGAATTTCCTTCAGCGCCTGCTTCCAGGATTCCGCAGACGCAACGTCCAATACGAGGCACGAACATCGTCCGGGATTTTCCTGCGCCAGCTTGTCGGCGTGTTCGCGCCGGGAATGGATTCCGAGAAAAACGAAATTGGCGGGCGACTCCTGGAGAAAGGCGCGGGCGATGGCCTGTCCCAGCCCGCCATTGGCACCGGTGACGAGAATGATTCTTGAGTTCATGCGTGGATGTTGCCCGCGTCGCCGCTGGCGGACAAATGAGAAATGCTTGGGCCGGTCCGCACGAACCGCGCTCCGATCGCCTGCTGATTCGAACCCACCAGGCTGACATTGGCCGCGGCGGATCGCCCGTTCGCCACGGCGTCGCACGCCGCGACGCATTGCCAGGCGGCGGCGGCCATCAATCCTTCACCGAGGATTCGCTTGGGACTTAGCTGCGCCCCGCTCCAGTCTTTCCAAGCCGCGCGTTCCGCCTCGTCCATGCGCGGACTGCCGCCGAGCCCGTTGCAAAGCAATTCTCCGGCAGCCCCGCCGTTCAATTGCCGGCGCATGTTCCGCGCGGATTCGGCCCGGTTGTGGCGCACGGAATAAGTGTGAGCGTCGGTGATTGCCGCCAGCTCGATGCCCGCCGCGATTTCGCCCTCGCGGCACAAGCACAACGCTCCCGCGCCGCTGGTGAGAATGGCCGAGCGATCAAATAACCAGAGCGCATCCGCCAGAATCCAGTTGAATTCCTCGGCGCCGATGACCAGGCACGCGTCCACGCGCTTTTCCTCCAGCCATTGCGCGCCGAGCGCGACGCCTTGCAGGAAGGAGGCCGGGTCGCCCACGAGCGAATAAACCAGCGTCACGTCCTTCAGGAGCGCGGCGACGTGGCTGCCCGGCGCGGCATAAACGGTTTCGGGAAACAGCAGCGGGCTGGCGGTCGCGGGATTTTTCAGCGTCTCGTCAAAGAACCGGCAGGTGTATTGAACACAACCCGCTTGCAGGCAGACGATCAAGCCCACCCGGCGTTTCACTTCCGGGCTGGCCCGCAGGCCGGCCGTGGCTTCGAGCGCCGCCGCCGCCGCGTAATGTGTGACCGGACTCGTCCGCCGCAGGCGCGGATGCGCGAGAAATTCCGGACGCACGGCCGGGTTCGGTACCAGGCGCGCACGCAGGGGCTTCGGCCAGCCAGGCCGCTCGATTGATTGGACGGGCAGAGGTTCGCCCTTGGCCAGCGCCTCACGAAGAGCGGCGACATTCCAGCCCGCGGGCGAAACCGCGCCCAATCCTGCGACAACGATCCGGCTCACGTCCACCTCCTGAAGATCAAGGTTGCGTTCACGCCGCCGAATCCGAATGAGTTCGACAACGCCACGTTGATGCGCGCGTCGCGGGGTTGGTTCACGATGGGAAAACAGCAGGCCGGGTCGGGACTTTTAAACGCGCCCTGAGTGGGCAGCCATTGTTCCCGCAAAGCCATCAGGCAAACCACCGCCTCGACCGCTCCCGCCGCACCGAGCAGGTGGCCAATATCCGCCTTGGTTGAGCTGACCGGCAACGTGGTCGCGCGGCTGCCCGCCCATCGGCCGATGGCAAGCGCCTCCGAACTGTCGTTGAGCACTGTGCCCGTGCCGTGGGCGTTGATGTAATCCACGTCTGCAGGCGCGATGCCGGCGGTCGCGCAGGCCTGGCACATGACCTTCAACGTCGTGTCGCCCTGCGGATGAGGCTGCGTGAGGTGGTGATGGTCAATGGACGTGCTGTAGGCGATGAGTTCTCCGAGGATCGGCGCGTTGCGGCGGCGCGCGCGATCGAGAGTTTCCAGAGTGAGCATCGCCGCGCCTTCACCGAGCGCGAGTCCGTCGCGTTTGGCATCAAACGGACGGCAGACGGTGGGCGAGAGCACCTGCAACGCGTCGAAGCCCGAAAACACCAGTTCGCTTAAGGCATCATAGCCGCCGGCGAAGGCGCACTCGGCCTGGCCGGAACGAATCAGATCCCAAGCGTGGCCGACGGCATTGCTGCCGGAGGCGCAGGCGTTCGAAATTATCGTGATGGGGCCGGAGAAATTGAGCGCGTCGAGAACCATCCGCGCCTGGACCTGCGCCTGGTAATAAACGGCGTGGGTGGGCTGGCGGCGTTGGCGAAGCGGGGTTTGCAACGCCTGGCGGAAATAAGCTTCTCCGAGTGTCATGCCGCCCGCAGTCGTGCCCAGAACGAGCGGCAGGTTCTCCGCGGATTCCCAGCCGGCCTGGCGCCACGCTTCGTTTGCGGCGAGCAGCAGCATGGCTCCGGCGCGGTCAAGCCGGGCAACTTGGCGGACATTCAGACTGGTCGGCGGCAGCGTGGCCGGCAAATCCACTTCGGCGGCGACCTTCGCGCGCTGGCGGCTGACATCGAAAAGAGACACGGGCCGGAACGCGCGGCGTCCGGCGCGAAAGCCATCGGCGTTCGGCTTCCAGCCGATGCCCAAAGCCGTAACCACGCCCACTCCGGTAATGACCACCCGCGGAGATGTTGCGGACGAAGGAAGGGGAAAAAGCATGGGACAATGAATGACAGGGCAATGCTAAATCAACCGGGCATGCCGAAATCCAAATTCCGGCCCAAGTCACAACTCGCGACGCGATGTGTCGCCGTTTTTACAGCGCATCTGTTCGAGTCGGTTTGTGCCCGCCACGCACCGTCAAATTCTGTTTTCGAGGCATACCGCATGGTTCAAGGTGGACGCAGGATAAATCCCGGGCCGCGCCGGAGCAACGGAAAAGCTTTCATCAAGCGGATTCTTTCTGAGCTTTGGCCGGCAAACTCCCGATTTAATTTAAAAGGCCACAGTGCGGCGGAGCCGCAACCAAATTTTTCCACTCCCCCCCAGGAAATGGAGGAGAGGCGGGAAACCTGGCAACATCTTTTGCGTGTCGGAAAAACGGGTCGTGGTGTCGCGGATTGTTGCTAATCACACCGAAACCACAAAACTACGGTTTTCCCCACCCGCCTCTTTCTTCCCAATCGCCTGCTTACACGCAGCACACGCAAAATCGATCCCATCTGCAATTAAAGGAATGGCTATACAATCCTTTTTTAAGCAGATTGGCAACCGAAACGTGGACAATTGAAAAGTTGATTGAAGAAGCAACAAAGTAAAAATCCGAAAATCTATGCTTCTCGGCGCGAAAATCATAATGGAAACGGCGGTTATTGCTGCACTTGTCACATTCGCTGCCCGCATTGGCAGACGTGAAAAATGCCCCGACTTTTCAGGTTGGTGGAAATCAGAAGGGTGGCCAATTTTTATAGGCGTTTGGCTTATGTTTGTTGCGTTTTCGGCTGTGTATTTTGTGGCGGCATTACTTTGGAAATTTTGGACTAGCACAAACTAATCACACACGACGGAAAAACGGTGAACAACCCTTCCAAGCTGTCGCGGGGCGAGCAAAAC
>PLAY01000199.1 GCA_003134375.1 Limisphaerales bacterium
AGCTTATTTGGGAAATATGGGTCAACTACTCATACCCAAACGCCTTGACGAACGGCGCCAGCTTTTCCAGATGGGGTTCCAGATATTTCTGATAATTCCGCCAGCGGCCCACGGCGCGTTTATAGACCGGTTTGGTCACATCGGCGTAAGTTGGCGAGCGCACCACTTTCTGCCGGGCGTGCGCGTCAAATCCCAGCACGCGGGCGTCCCACGGCACGCCGAGAAAATCCAGTGTCCGGCGCGCCACCGCTTCCAGGTCGTCCACCATGTCTTCGTAGCGCACTTCGATGCAGGAATTTTTCAGCAGCGGCGCGAGGGTGGTCCACATGCTCATCAGCTCGGCATATTCTCCGACCGTGCCCTCCAGACTCAGGTAGGTGAAATTGGTTGTGCCGATTGGGAAAAAGGACTGCATGAAACAGCTCAAACAAACGTCGCGCGGGTCCCGCAGCGCCACCAGCAGCCTGATTTCCGGAAAGACCCGGATGAGTACGGGGATGAGGTCGGTGAGGTATGGATTTTTGTCAATCAACAGCCGGCCGGCAATGGGGTTCCCTAAAAACAGCTCCACGCAATGGAAATAATTTTGCCGGGATTGCTGCAAAGCGCCCGGTTGCACGGAATCGAGAATGGTCATCAAGGGTGTGCCTTCAGGAAAACTGCGCGCGAGCGGAAAGTAGGCGTCGTCATGAAAAATCGGTGTTTCCTCGGCCGAGATGATGTCCGGGTGCGAATCCAGCACCTGTTCGAGCAAGGTGGTGCCGGAGCGGGGATGGCCGCAAAGCAGGGCCAGCCGCCGGGACGGCTGGAGTGTCTGCCCGCAATCCAGCCAGGCCTGCAATTTTTCCCGGGTGAGGCGGGTTCGAAATTCCCTGAGGCCCGCGCGCCCGTATTGCTTTTGGGCAGCTAATGGCGGCGCGTCCGGGAGCACGAGCGTCTTGGCTTCAAGAAACGCCGCCATGGCTTCGTCATAGCGTTGCTGGCGGTCAAGAATGCCACCCAATTCATACCAGCCGCGCACACGGTTTTCCCGATCCGCCGTGGTCAGAAAGGAACGAAGCAGTTTTTCCGCCGTCTCCAACCGGCCGGCCTGGCGGTCCAGTTTGGCGCGCAGGAGCAGGGCCGATGCGCACGCGCTGTTGGCTTGCAAGGCGCGATCAATCAATGTGGCGGCATCGTCCACGCGTCGCAGGCGTTCGTAAAGTTCCGCCAGCTTGACCAGCGTTTCGGGCGAAATGTCTTTCTGCTCCACTGCGCGCTGAAAATAGTGTTCGGCCATCGCATAGTTCTCAAAATCGCGGCTCAACTGCCCCGCCGCCACCAGCGCTTCCATTTTCCTCGGCGCAATGCGCACGGCCTTCTCAAAGCAGCGCTCGGCCGCGGCGTAGTCGTAACGCTTTCCATAAAGGCGGCCCAGATCCAACAGAATGCCGGAATTGGCGGGATCCAGGCGGCTGGCACGTTCCAAAATCTCCAGGCATTGTTGGAAATCACGGCGTTGCCAGGATTCTGTTGCGGCCTGGAGCATGCGGGACAAGGAACCTTGGGAAACTAATGGCTTTCGTTTCAACTTCATGATCGCCACGAAATCATAAATGCCATTAGTTCCGTTGCAAGCAGTCTTTTGCAAACCAGGCAGGGACGGGTGCAACTAACACTGCCGCCGACTCCCTCTCCCCGCCCGAGCGGGGAGAGGGCTGGGGCGAGGGGATTTGAACTTGAATAACGGCCTCCTCACCCCGCCCCTCTCCTCCTTTTGGGGAGGAGAGGGAGAAATACGGCGGTGGTGTCAAGTTGCGCCCGGCAGGGACGGCTCGCCGAGCCGTCCGCAAATCAGCGAAGCCGAAGGCGGAGGGGAGAGGGCGGACATCATCTCTGATTTCATGGTCATCCCCGATGAGTCCTGTTTCACATCAAGTCACCCACTCCCTCTTGTGGCCGCCTGTTCTCCCGCTTCTCACTTGACAAAGCAGCACGACCATTCCAGACTCCCTTATGGAACTCACCAAAGTATTTTGGCTCTTCGGGCGCTGTGGCGCGGGCAAGACGACTCTGGCGCGGAAGCTGTGCGATGGTTTTATTGACCGGAAAATCCCGGTTTTTTTTCTGGATGGAGACGAGATTCGGTCGGGACTTTGCGCCGACCTCGGTTTCACCACGGAAGCGCGGGCTGAAAACCACCGGCGAATGGCCGAGACGGCCAGGCTGGCCGCCGAACAGGGAATGAACGTGGTGGTTGCCAGCATGGCTCCGCAACACAGTCAACGGGATATCGTGGCCCGCGTATTGAAACAGCGTCTGGTCTGGATTTACATTCATGCGACATTGGAGGTCTGCATGATGCGTGATCCCAAAGGGCTTTACCGGCGCGCAAAGGCGGGGCAGGTGCAGGATTTGTTAAGTTTTCCATTTGAAGAGCCCCGTCCTCATGAATGTGGAAATTACATAGATACGGTGGCGCAAAACATGGAGAGCTGTTACCAATCAATCTTGGAACTTGCCCAAAGCCAGCTCAGTGATTTTACGATTTGAATGGCCCCGGGCGTGAGGAGGCGCGCCGGAGCCGCAGCTCATTTAAATCAGTTTTCAATTCACACAGCCCCGGAGCAATCCGAGTTTTTTATTGGGCCATATCGGTATGTAGGACAGGCCATCCTGCTGTCTCCAACCCGGTGGGGCGAGCGTCCTCGCGAGCCGGTTTTAACCCGAACTCCGAAATGGCATTGCCGCAAAAGAGCGCAAAGAACGCAAAGAGCGGAGCGGAGGAGTAATTTCAGCGGGGAAAAATCTAACCGCCCCTCTCCCTTCAGGATCAGCCCGGCTTTATTTGTGTTCTTTGCGTTCTCTCGCGGCCAACTTCGGTTTTCAGGTTGAATAGATACGGCTTCAGCGTGAGTTAAAAACAATTCTGCCACGGCATCCGCCGGCGGCGCATTCCCTTGAATCTTTTGGGACCAGGCCATTTGACAATCGTATCAAATATGGTACGCTCAGTTTTAGATGAAAGCTGAACGCCCGCTCAAAGTCGTCTTCTTCAAGACGGAGACGGGCAATGAGCCGGTGCGGGAATGGCTGAAGGATTTGCCGAAAGAAGACTGCAAGGTCATCGGCACAGACATTTTGACGGTGCAATATGCGTGGCCGGTCGGGAAGCCGCTGGTTGGCAATCTGGGTGACGGCATTTGGGAAGTCCGTTCACGGCTGGACAACCGCATTGCGCGGACGATGTTCGTGATGGTGGATCAGGAAATTGTCCTGCTGCACGGCTTTATCAAGAAACAACAAAAAACGCCGCCAGCCGATCTTGATCTGGCGAAGAAACGTAAAAAACAATATCAGCAAAATTTATGAGCAAAAACAATCATCGTGGCGGTGACTTCCGGGATTTCCTGAAGGAAGAGGGCATCCTGGGCGAAGTCGAGGCCCGCGCGCTGAAGCAGGCGTTGAGCCTCCAATTGGATCACCTCTTGAAAGAGAAAGAACTGACGAAGACACAAATGGCGGCGAGAATGAAAACCAGCCGCGCGGCGGTGGATCGGCTGCTGGATGCCACAAACTCCTCGGTTACACTGAATACACTGGGCAAAGCCGCCCGCGCCCTGGGACGCAAGGTGAAGATTGAATTGGTGCCGGCATAAAACCCTCATTCCATTGAAAACGTCGAGGAAGCAATTTCCCTTGTTGCATGTAAGCATTGCTTGCATTACCTTTCATTCATGCATGCCACCATTTACGGTCGCGGCCAGATGGTCATTCCCGCCAAAGCCAGGAAGGAGGTGCGGATTGACAAGGGTGACGTTGTCTCGGTTCAGCCGGAAGGCGACGGGCGGCTGGTCCTGGTGCGGCTGGAAAAACCAAAACCCCGGCGACACCAAATCCGGTTGTTAAAGCGCCACGGCAAACATTCCATCTTGACGGGTGGCCCTATCGTCACCGATGAACAGGTGGCGTCAGTGCTGGCAACCCTGCCATGAAATATCTTCTGGATGTAAATCTTTTAATCGCGGCCATTTTGGATTCGCACACACGGCATGAATGCGCCGACCAATGGCTGGCCGGAAAATCTTTGGTCACCTGTCCGATCTCCGAGACGGGTTTCTTGAGAATTGTCACTCATCCCAAAATTTACGGTGTGACCATGCCCGTTGCGCGTGAAGCCTTGCATGATTTCATTGCTCAATATCACGCGCTTTTTCTGCCCGACGACCTTGCCGCTTTAAAAAGCCCGGCACAAAATTCGGAACAAGTCACGGATTTTTATCTGGCTGAACTGGCGGAGAAACACCAAATGAAAATGGCCACATTGGACACGCGCATATCGCATCGCGCAGTTGAAGTCGTATCGTGAATCTGGTTGCGTAACCGCGTGGCGACCTGTCCATCGACCCGTCCTCCGTAGCCTTGGGGCGTGGTGCCCAAAAGGTGGATACCAAGAGGATGCTTGTGATGGCTGACTTGGCCGATTTAGTTAAACTGGAAGGGCTGAACCGTCGGCGGGAAACGAACCAAAGGTTTCCAGAGGCTGGTTTGAAGCAATCGGGGCATCGCGGCAACTGCGATACGCTGCGGTCGGTTGTTTCGGAGCAGGATTCTGACGTTTTGACAGGCGGCGATGAGGTGGTTTTGGATTTGTTGCCGCCAAAGCCTGCGCCAACGCGACCGCTTAAAGCCGTGAGCGTTGGTCGCATCAGCAAAACTCCCTTCGCTCAGATGTTGTCGGCGGCGGCGATTCTTCCTGGCCGCCGGTTCGTTGGCCTGCGCCCGCAACCAATCCAGTTCGGCCTGCCGCTCAAACCGTTGAATGCGCCGGCCCGTCTTGCTGGTGGTACATTGTGCACGCAATACACACTGGGCGCATACCTTACCGGAAGCCTTGTATTCCCAAGCCGGCTTGTGCGCCCGTTTTTGATAGCGACACAGTATTTGCCCGGCGGGACACTGATAAGCGTCGCTGGGGGCATCATAAACAAACTGGTCGGCCCCCAATAATGGTCTGCCGTTCCCCCTGGATGGTGCGATTTCCAATCGGCCATATGGGCAGTAAGCCCTTGGTCGGCGCAGGTCAGAAAGTTCTCGGCGGTGCCGTATTGGCTGTCGGCCACCACGGTCTGCGCGGCTACGGCCGTATGCACTTGATGTTCGGCAATCAAGCCCATGAGTTGACGGTCCTCGGGCACCGACCGGCCAGTAGTGCATTGGGCCGTGATCACTCCTCGGGCATCATCCACTACCCGGTGTTGCTTATAACTCAAGCGCGCGGACTGGCCAGGTCTACGCACCAACTCTGCATCCGGATCGGTCGTGCTCAGCCGAGTTTGGGTCGCCGCCGCTGGCAGCGGTTCCTCCAGTTTGGCCGCCTGTTCCTGGTAGGTCGCCCGCAGCGCGGCGATCAACTCTGGCGGCCCTTCTACGATGGATTTTTTGGAGGCGTGGGCGGCGATCAAACTGCCATCCACATGAATCTTTGTGCCGTCCACCAAACCCGCGCTCACGCAGGCCGCGACCGTGCGGACAAAGAGCTTCTCGAAGAGGGCGCTGCCCCATCGAGCCCGTGCTTTGGACAAAACACTGTGGTCGGGCACCGGGTCGTTAATCCCGTAGCCCAGAAACCAGAGATAATCCAGCCGCTCCGGCAGAATCTCCATGAGTTGACGTTCGCTGCGAACGTTGTCAAAAAACAGCAGGAACATCATTTTGAGAATCACCGCCGGGTCGACCGAAACGTTCCCGTTGTGGCCATAGGTAGGTTCCACCTCGGCGCGCGCGAAGGAAAAGTCAATGGCTCCAGCCACTTGCCGCAGCGGGTTATCTACACGAACCCGCCGATCCAGATCAATCTGATAGCTGAAAAGTTCCTTCTGTTGCTGTTGTTGGCCCATCATAATGATTTTCAGACGAAACCCACAGCCAGCCGTTCAATCAATAAGCAAAAAAATGATTTGGGCAACACGCCCCTTGGCGAAGGAGGAAGCCATGGCAAAGTTGGAAGCTTTACGCGGTTTCGTGCCTTCGTTCCTCCCGCTCGCGTGTCAACGGAGTTGGTTGTTCAAATCGCCCCTTCGGCTTTCGGTCCTCGGCTTTCGACTTAGCCTTGCGTCCTCGTGTTTTTGTGGTTAAATGCGCCGGGTTGGCGTGTTCGTCTATCGGTTAGGACGCTGGATTCTCAATCCGGAAAGACGGGTTCGATTCCCGTACGCGCTACCACTTTAAATGGTTGAGAGTTGAGAGTTGAGGGTTGAGGGTGGGAAGCCGCGTAAAGCTGCGCCACGCGGCCACGCGGCCATGCCCCTTTACGGGGTTGAGGGATTCGAAAAGTTGAGTGTTGTTAGTTGAAGGTTGGAAAATCCTTGACCCTCAACCCTCAACCAACAACCCTCAACCAGCAAACAACCAACCAATAAATGATATGTTCAACTTTGAAAAATTGGAAGTCTGGCAGGAAGCGATTAATTTTGCGGATACGGTTTATACCCTCACCCGGGCATTTCCAGACGAAGAACGGTTCGGCTTGACGAACCAGATGCGGCGGGCGGCGGTTTCCATTTCGTCGAACCTTGCCGAAGGAAGCTCCCGGGCGTCACGGCCGGATTTCGCCCGTTTTGTTGAGATTGCCACCGGCTCGTTGTTCGAAGTCGTTTCACAAGCAACCATTTCAAAGCGACAGGGCTTTTTGTCGGAGACGGATTTTAATCGTTTGTATGGCGCCTGTGAAAAACAAAGTAAAATGTTGAGTGGCCTGCGCCGGTCGTTGCTCGAATCGCCTGCTTAACCCTCAACTCTCAACCAACAATCAACCCTCAACCAACAACCCTCAACCATTATGTTTCAGATCATCTTTACGCCCACCAGCGCCGCCGAAGTCGCGCGCATGCCCAGGGAACTGCAACTGCAAATCCTCGGCGAATTCCGCGGACTGCCCCAGCAGGCGCTCGGCACCGAACTGGATGCGTTCGGCAAACTGGAAATGGACGGACGCACGCTGCACCGTTTTCGCGTGGGCGATTACCGCGTCTATTTTGAACGGCACGAATTGGGCGTGCTCGTCCACCGCATTCTCAGCCGGCACACGCTCAAGGATTTTTTGTTCCGTTCCGGCTTGAAAACCGGCGAGGACGAAGCTCTTCAGCAAAATCCCAAATTCTGGGAATTGATCGAATCTGCAAAAACGTCCGCCAAAGTGTAAAGGCCGGAAATTATTTCGGTGTTGGCGGAGGAACAACTCCAGCCTCGGCATCTATTTCAGTAGGTGGAAAGATTGCGGCAATGGGATCTCCCGCTTGCTGGGCTTTGGCGTGTTGGGCTGCAATCATAATCATCTGCACTTCCGGCGTCATGGTAGCCTGAGGTTGTGGTTGGCCGGAATTGCCGGCGGACGGGGGAACAGATTGCAGATTTGGATTTTGATTCGCGTCATTTCCCGCGCCGCGATTTCGTGCCGCGCCGAAGCCGCCACCGCCGGGACGGCCGCCCAGACGCCCCCGGCCACTGTTGTCGCCAGCACCCTGGATGGCCGGCACGGCCGGGGCATTGACCACCGGCGCATTGGCCTTGGCCAGGGCCATTTCCTGCACGGTACCGTGGTTGTTGAAAGTCACCAGACTGTTTTTTTCATCAATCTTAATGACTTCAATTTCATCCTGCCGCTGGCCTTCGCTGAGGATGTAGGACTCGTCCTTGGCCGTTTGTCCCGGTTTGGCGGGGACCGCCACCTTGAACAACGCCTGCAGGTGTCCGAAAATGGACATGATGCCGTTGAGCGTGATTTTAGGCGGCGGGTCGGCCTGGGTGGCGTTGAGGTCAACCGGTTGGGGTGGATTCAGGCCGAAAATATTGCGAACGACAGCCGGCGCATAGGGATTGTTCGGCAACACAACGTCGTCCGCGCGCGCGCCAGCGCTCAATACCAGCCCGCCCGCAAGGCAAATGGCGATTTTCCCCAGTCGCTTCATGGTTTCCAAATATACCGTGTTCTACGAAAGATTCAAACACCATCAGCCGGCAAAAGTTGCGGGGACACATCTGGACACCCGCGCCGAACTAAAAAGCTCCCTCTCCCCGCCAAACGGGGAGAGGGTTGGGGCGAGGGGTTCGTACTTGTAAACGTTGGCCTCCTGCCCATGAACCTCCTGGGAGCGCCGGCGTCCCGCCGGCTGTTTTTTTACCCTCAACTCTCAACCAACAACCCTCAACCATTTCAACTATTCCACCACGTCCTCGCCCAATTCGACGTTCCAATAGGCCAGGTCAATGAAATGCTTCCAACTGTCATGCCGGTGCAGGCTGAAATTGATCTGCACAAACGGACGCCATTTCGGGCGCTTGGGCTTGCGGACGAGGTGCATGCCGGCTTCCTGCGGCTTGCGGTTGGCTTTCTGCGTGTTGCATTCGATGCAGGAACAAACAATGTTCTCCCAGGTCGTCGGCCCGCCGCGGTCCCGCGGGATCACGTGGTCCAGGTTCAAATCCTTCCGGTCAAACACCCGCCCGCAATATTGGCAGGTGTTCTTGTCGCGCTCAAAAATGTTGTGGCGCGTGAACTTCACTTCCTTCTTGGGCAGCCGGTCATAGACGAACAGCAGAATGATTCGCGGCACGCGGATGCGGAAGGAAACGGTGCGGACGGATTCCTCCTGCGGCGCATTTTCGGAAATGTTGCGCCATTCCTGAAAATCGAAGGTGTGGAATGAGCCGTCCTCGGCGTTGACGACGACCTGGGCCTGGCCTTGAAACAACAACGTGAGCGCGCGGCGGGCGGTGCAGACGTTGACCGCCTGCCACAACCGGTTCAACACAAGCACATGCTGGTTTAGCGCGGTGTTCATGGCACTGACAGGAAATCTATCAAAACCGCCGGGGCAGGTCAATGGCGTGAAGGAGACAGTGCAAAGAAGCGCCGGTCTCCGACCCGGCGCAAAGCAATGAGAAAATATCCAACATCCAACGTCGGAGTTCTCATTCATGCTTTTCCACAATTGGATGTTGGGCGTTGGATGTTCGATGTTCCAATAAGTAACGCCGGGTGCGGCTGGCTTAAGGTTTTGGCGGTGGGGGTTCGTGATAGGGCTTGGCGGCGCGGTAAAGCTCGAGCAATTGCCGGTTTTTCTCGGCTACTTTTTTAAACCCGGCTGTGGTGGCGAGCTGCTCCGCCTTTTCCGCCGTGGTCACCGCTTCCGGGTAATGGCCGGCTTCGGCATAAGCGGCGGCCAGCGTCCCGATGAACAAGGGTTCGCCATAATGCGTCAGCTCACACGCGCGTTCGGCCAAACGGACCGCCTCGGCCCCATTGCGCAGATCGTCATCGGGACTGGCGGCCAGCATCCACGCCAGGTTGTTCAGCGCCCTGGCCAAGTTGGGATTTAATCTCAGTGCCTCCCGATATTGGGCCATCGCTTCCCGGGTGCGGCCCAATTGGCCCAGTGTCGTGCCCAAATGAAAGAGGGTTTCGGGGCGGTTTGAATTGATCTGGATGGCTTTGCGATAGTTCTCGATCGCTTCATCAAATTGGCCCATATCGGCGAGGGATCCCCCCAGATTGTTCAGCACTTTGCAATCGTTCGGATTGATCTGGATGGCCTTGGAAAAGGCCTCGATCGCTTCACCAAACCGGCCCTTATTGGCGAGAGCAATACCCAGATTGTTCAGCGCTTCGGCGTAATTCGGATTGATTTGGATGGCCTTGTAATAGGCTTCAATTGCTTCATCAAACTGACCCTTGGTGGCGAGGGCGTTACCCAGGTTGTACTGCGCTCCGGCGTAATTCGGATTGATCTGGATGGCTTTGTAATAGTTCTTGATTGCTTCATCGAACCGGCCCTGCGCGGCGAGGGCGTTACCCAGATCGTTCAGCACTTTGCAATCGTTCGGATTGATCTGGATGGCCTTGCGATAGTTCTCAATCGCTTCATCAATCCGGCCCTGGGCGGCGAGGGCAATACCCAGATCATTCAGCGCCTCAATGTTATTCGGATTGAGTTGGATGGCCTTATGGTAGTATTCCATTGCCTCTTCAATGTGCCCCTGACCGGCAAGTAAAATACCCAGATTGTCTTGGGCCATCCAGCAATCCGGATTTTTGGCCAGCGTGTCGCGCCAGAGCGTTTCCGGGTTCCGGTAAATCTCCGTCTGCCGCCAGGTCAACAGGCCCAGCGTCAGCAGCAAGGCCCCACCACAGGCCAGCTTGAGCAAGGGTTTGGTTTTGAAGGCGAGGGTGATTCCCGCCGCTGCAAGCGCAATCAAGCCGATGCTCGCGACATATTGGTAATGGTCCGCTACGAATGTGTAACGAAACGTGTAAAGCATTACGAAACCGAGCAATGGGCTCAACGTCGCCACGTAAAACAATGTTGCAACCTCAACACTGCGCCCGACGAATCGTCGGGTGAAACAAATCGCCGCGCCTAATCCGACTCCCATGACCAGCCAGCCATAAGCTGACAGATTGGCGGGTTCAATTGCCCAGCGCGGATAACTGAAGGTCAGATTCACCGGCCAGAACAATTTGCCCGCGTAAAACCAAAGCGCATGGCTCGCTACCAGAATGCGTTCGAGCCAGCCCAGCGAG
>PLAY01000111.1 GCA_003134375.1 Limisphaerales bacterium
GTAAGGCTTCGGGCCTTTTTTATGATTGCATTTATCACGCTGCCTGCAAAATTTTTGCAGCACGCGGTGGTAACTCACCCGAAGGCTACCCGATTCTCAACCATACCGTTTTCAAATACGCCGGCTCGGCGCGGCTGATGGGAAAATCCGGCGGTTGCGGGACATGATGCCGCTGCAAAATTATCCGCCGCGATGAGTGAATCGCCTTTTCCACGTCCGCGAGAAATTTCTCCGGCGGCCAGTCCGCCGCGTTCGTCGAGGCGAACAAAACTCCGCCCGGCTTGACCAGCGGCAGCGCGGCCGCCACCAGCTTCCCGTAATCTTTTTCCGCGCGGAACACGCCGTGTTCCTTCGATTGCGAAAACGTCGGCGGGTCAAGTGCCACCGCGTCGAACGCGCGTCCTTTCTTCGCCAGCCGCCGCAGCCAGTCGAACGCGTCGCCGTAAATGAAATCGTGCGCCACCGGGTCGAGGCCGTTCAACGCAAAATTGCGCCGGCCCCATTCGAGATATCTTTTTGAGAGATCGAGGCTCGTCGTTTTCGCGCCCGCCCGCGCCGCGCAAACCGAAAAGCCGCAGGTGTAGGCGAAACAATTCAAAAGTCCAAAGTCCGGAGTCCAAAGTCCAAAGTCAAAATCGGCGGCGACGTGGCTGGTCAAAAATCGCCGCCGGTTGTCGCGTTGGTCCAGAAACAACCCCGTGGAATAGCCTTCGTTGAAACCCAGCTCGAAATGGACGCCGTTCTCGCAAATCTTAAACCGTTCCGGTGCGGCTTCACCCCATACCGGCTGCGGCGATGCTTCGGCTGCGGTTGTGCGCCGCACCTGTCGCGACAGGATTTTGTGATACACCGCGCGCGCGGAAAATATTCTTGCGAGCCGTGCCAGTTCTTCGCGTTGTTCGGCGCATAGCGGTTGTTCGGACTGCGAAAGCAGGAATTTCCCCAACCGCTCGACATACCACCCCGGCCAGCCATCGCTCGCACCGTGAATCACGCGGAAAGCGTTTGTAGAGCAGACATTCTTGTCTGCTGGTTCTCGGGACTTTCCGGTCCCGAGTTTGGCGACTGGAAAGTCGCCGAATCCCGCCATGCGGGACTGGAAAGCCTGCCCTACGTTTGACGGCGTTTGGATATTCTGGCTCTCAAAGCTGAACAAAGCCGCGCGCAGCGCCAGGCGCGGGTCGGCGTCGAAATTCGCGGGCGCGTGAAACGTCACCAGTTCGCCGGTCGCCGGATGGGCAAAGGAAATTTCCGCTGCGTGCAAAAACATCCGCGCCGCCGGTGTGCCGCCGTAAAGCGTGTCGCCGAGAATCGGGAATCCGCTTTCCGCCGCATGGACGCGAATCTGGTGCGTCCGGCCGGTAAACGGTTCAGCCTCCACCGCAGTGTAGCAGCCGACGTGCTTGTCGTGCCGAAGCCGTGCGAAGGCAGAAGGAGGCTCTAACTTTCTTTTAATTTGAGTCTCGTCACCTCGACTCCTACAAAATTTCGTTTCCGCGATTTCCGCGCCCGCGTGCGGCGGCCGGCTCGTGTATTTTTCGCCGATACGCACCAGCGCGGTTTTGACGGCAAACTCGCGTTGCGGCACGGGCCGGTCGGTGAGCAGAAGATATTTTTTTCGGACGCGGCGTTCCGCGAATTGCTCCGTGAGCGAGCGGTTGGCAGTCGGCGTTTTGCCGAAAACCAGCACGCCGCTGGTTTCCTTGTCGAGCCGGTGCAGGATGGCGAGCATGGCCCAGCGCGGCTCGCGGTGCCGCAGCCAGTCATAAATGCCCTCGCCCGCGTGCGGCCCGGGCGCGTGCGTGTTCCAGCCGGCGGGCTTGTGAACCACCAGCAGATGCTCATCCTCAAAAATCACGCACGGCACCATGCGCAGATGAAACCATTTTTCAACCCCCAAATGAAAGCGTGGAATCTACAAGCTGTTGATTGATTTGACTCGCGGACAGGCGGTCCGCGCTCCTATTTTCCCGGCATGCATCTGGCCCATTTGCGACTCCGGGACTTCCGCAATTACCCGCGGTTGGACGCCGACTTTGCGCCGGGCTTCCATCTCCTGCTCGGTGACAACGCCCAGGGCAAAACGAACATTCTCGAAGCGGTTTATCTCATGGCCACGTTGCGGTCGTTCCGCGGCGTCGGCGGCGCGCAGATGATCCGGCATGGGCAGAAGGGATATTTTGTCGGCGGCACAGTGGTCGGTGGAACAATTCCGTCCATCTCCCTCGCCTCCCCCAAGGGAGGAGAGGGGCGGGGTGAGGAGGCCGAAATTTCTCAAATTCAAAACCCCTCGCCTCCGCCTTCGCCCGGCTACGGCGCGACCAGCCAGCCCTCTCCCCGCGCGGGCGGGGAGAGGGAGACAAAAATTCTGGCCAGCCACGGCGAACGTGAAGTCAAAATCTACTGGTCGGCGCGCGAACGCAAACTGGCGCTGGACGGCCAGCCGGTCAAACGCCTGGGCGATTATCTCGGCGTGCTGCGCGCCGTGGTGTTTTGCACCGAGGATGTGCAACTGGTCAAGGGCGCCGCGCGCGCGCGCCGGCGGTTCCTCGATTTGCTGCTTGCACAAACGCAGCCCGGCTATTTGCCGCTGCTCCAGCGTTACCTGCGCGCCGTCCGTGCCCGCAACGCGCTGCTCAAGCACTCCCGCCCGGGCGGGACCGACGAGGCCACGCTGGACAGCTTTTCGCGCGAACTCGTCGAGCTGGGCAATCATCTCATCCGCATGCGGACCGAACTGGCGCCGAAATTCTCGCCGCTCGCGCGGCTGGCGTATCGCCGCATTTCCAACGACGCGGAGGAATTGCGCATCGAATACCAGCCGAGCGTCAAAAAGGATTTCGCCGTCGAACTCGCGCAATCGCGCAACCGGGAACGGACCTATCGCTCCACCCTCGTCGGGCCGCACCGTGACGATTTGCAAATGTTGCTCAACGAAAAATCCGTCGCCCAGTTCGGCAGCGAGGGCCAGAAACGCACGCTGGCCATCGCGTTGAAGATGGCCCAGGCCGAATATCTTGCGGGCATTCACGGCTCCGCGCCGGTGCTGCTGATTGACGACGTGATGGGTGAACTGGACGTGAAGCGCCGCAGCGGTTTCCTGCCGTTGCTGGAGCAGGCGCGCAAAACCAGCGGCCAGGTCTTCATGACCGCCACCGAGGAAAACTGGCCGGCGGAACTGGGCCGCGATTTGCAGCGATGGGAAGTAAAGGCGGGAGCGCTGCAAAAGAAATAACATCGAACAACGAACGCCGAACCTTGAACATCGAATTGACCGCAAATTCAAGCCTTGTTCGGCGTTCGATGTTCGATGTTGGATGTTCGATGTTTTCCCATTAAACTTTTGCCCATGCGAATTTTATCAGGCATCCAACCCAGCGGCGCGCTGCATCTCGGAAATTATTTCGGGATGATGAAACCCGCCATCGAACTTCAGGAAAAGTGTGAGGCGTTTTATTTCATCGCCAACTATCATTCGATGACGTCGCTGTTCGATCCGGCCGAGCGCCGCAAGAACACGGCTGATGTGGCGCTGGATTTTCTCGCCTGTGGAATTGATACCAAAAAAACCGTCTTCTTCCGCCAGTCCGACGTGCCGGAAGTGACCGAATTGACGTGGCTGCTTTCGACGATGACACCGATGGGCCTGCTCGAACGGGCACACAGCTACAAGGACAAAATCGCCAAGGGTATCGCGGCGAGTCACGGCCTGTTCGCCTATCCGGTGCTGATGGCGGCGGACATTTTGATTTACGATTCGAACGTGGTGCCGGTGGGCCGCGACCAGAAGCAGCACGTCGAGATGACCCGCGACATCGCCATCAAGTTCAACGAGCAATACGGCCAGACGTTTGTGATTCCCGAACCGCAAATCCGCGAGGAGGTCGCCGTGGTGCCCGGCACGGACGGCCAAAAGATGAGCAAGAGCTACGGCAACACCATCGAGATTTTCGGCGACGAGAAGGTGCTGCGCAAAAAAGTCATGGGCATCAAGATGGACAGCCGCACGCCGCAGGAACCGAAGCCGGACGCGGACAAGAACTACGCCATTCAACTGCTCAAGCTCGTCGCGCCACCGGACGTGGCCAGGGATTTTGAAAACCGCCTGCGCGCCGGCGGTCTCGGCTACGGCAATTTGAAGAAGGCGTTATTCGAGCACTATTGGAATTATTTTGCCGACGCGCGCAAGAAACGGGCGGAACTCGTCACCAACCCGGATTACGTGAACCAAGTGCTCGCGGATGGAGCCGTCAAAGCCCGGACGCTGGCGCAAACAGTTTTGAAACGCGCGCGGAAAGCAAGCGGGTTGGAGTAGGACAGGCGTCGCGCCTGTCTCCATAATTTTAAGTTAGAATCAGGCGCGACGCCTGACCTACGGTGTTTGTGATTTGAAAGCACCCGCAAAATATCAACCTGCCGCCGCAAACCAATCTGCGGCGACACGCTTGCGGTTGCGGGTTACCGCTGCGGCTGAAACGGCGGTGCGCTCCGGCCATCCGTGGGTTTATTCCGATAGTATTCACGAGTCGAATCATGCCGGGCAGACCGGCGAACTGGCGGTGATTTATGACCGCAAGGACCGTTTCCTCGCCGTGGGTCTGTTTGATCCCGACTCGCCGATTCGCGTGCGGATTTTGCACGCGGGCAAACCGCAGACAATTGATCTCGCGTGGTGGGAGGCGCGGCTGGAGCAAGCCCTTGCCCGTCGCCGCGATTGGTTCGACGCGCAAACCACCGGCTACCGCCTCATCCACGGCGAAAGCGACGGCTGGCCCGGCCTCGTGCTGGATCGCTACGACACGACGCTGGTGCTGAAACTTTACACGGCGGCGTGGCTGCCGTGGCTCGATGAGACATTGGCGTTGCTCAAGGAAAATGTGCCGTGCGAACGCATCGTCCTCCGTTTGAGCCGCAACATGGAGCGCCGGCCTCTGGCACGGCGTGATGGCGAAATTATTTTTTCTGAACACGCCGTGCCGGAGGCCGGCGCTCCGGTGATTTTTCTGGAAAGCGGCCTGCGTTTTGAGGCCGACGTTTTGCGCGGACAGAAGACTGGCTTTTTTCTCGACCAACGCGAGAACCGCCGCGAGGTGGAAACACTGGCGCGGGGCCGCCGCGTGTTGAATGCGTTCAGTTTTTCCGGCGGTTTCTCGGTTTACGCAGCGCGAGGCGGGGCCGCGGCAGTAACAGACCTCGACATCAGCGCGCACGCGCTGGCCGCCGCCCAACGCAACTTCGCGCTGAACCAAAATTTTCCCGGCGTGGCTGCGTGTCATCACGACACCGCGCAGGGCGATGCGTTTGAATGGCTCGCGGCGAGCGCAGCGAAATTTGATCTGGTGGTGCTGGATCCGCCGTCACTGGCCAAGCGCGCCACGGAGCAGGCGGGCGCTCTGCGCGCTTATGAACGGCTGGCAACGCTAGGCATCGCCCGGCTCGCGCCCGACGGAATTTTGGTGGCGGGTTCATGTTCCGCGCACGTTCCGGCGGAGGAATTCTTTGAAGTCATCCGGCGCGCGGCGGCGAAATCGGGAAGAAAATTCGCGGAACTGAAAACCCTGCGGCATCCGCCGGATCATCCGGCCACGTTCAAGGAAGGGGAGTATTTGAAGGTGATTTACCTGAAATTTGCGACGTAGCCGTTGGAGTTCAATCTTCAGCCGTATCATTCAATTAAACCACGGATGAACACGGATTAAGACAAGGCAAAAGGTCTCTTCGGTGAACCCGGAAGGCTACACTGATGAATGAACTGGTTGCCTGGCTGAAATCCTTTTCCTATCCGTAATCCAATCCTGCAACTTCGCGCACGGATGACAAAGATTTGGACTGCGGTGGCAGCTTGCCGAGGCGAAGCGCAGCGAAGACTGGAGCGCAGCGGCGACACCGCTTTCCGTGCTGCCGGTTGCTTCCAAAAGCGGCGTGGCTCCCGCTCTGCGGGATTCCCGCCGCAGTCCAAAATCTGTGGTTGCGGCCAAAGGCCGCGTTGGGTTTATCTGTGTCCATCCGTGGTTAAAAGATTTTTCTACTGTCTGGATACGGCTAAAGCGTGAACTCCAACACGTTCACATAATCTTGAGTTTCGGCAGGTCTTGCGAATCCACCAAGCCCACCAGCTTGCGCTTCGTATTCACCACGATGAGATTGTCAATGTTCCAATCGGTGAAGATTTTCATTGTTTCCGAGGCCGCGCTTTGGTTTGTGGCCGTAGAAAATGTTGGCGAGGTTTGTTTTGACCCTGACGAAGCAGAGAATTAAAGTTTTGCCACGAAAGAATTGATGCTTGATGAAATTATACCAATCCCAAGCATTCAAACCGGCGTCCAGCCCGGAATTCCAAGCTCCAAGGATGGTATGCGCAGGCCGGGTGTCAGCCTGGAGCGCACAACATCCTGTTCTGGCGATCGGATTTGTTTCGTTGTTGGCAGTTGTGGTCAATTGTTATCCGGTCGTCTTCTGTGGCAAAAGCTTTGTCTCCCCCACGCGTGGAATGGCCATGGTCTATGACTGGTGGCCGCCACTGCCTGGCATGGGACCCACACCTCAAGTATCAAATCATGGAAGCGACACTGCGGCGGAGCTGATATGGGGGGTTCCGGTCGGTTTTATCGAATCGCGCAGTCTGCTGGAACACGGAGAACTTCCGTTGTGGAACCGATACGGCCACGCGGGCGAAGCGCTCCTGGGGCAGGCTGTTTCCATGCTTGGCGATCCCCTGCATTTGATTGTCATCATCGGACGCGGTTCGGCGGGCGCCTGGGACATCAAATTTCTCACGGCGAAATTCCTCTTTTGCGTCGGCTTTGGGCTGCTCATTCTCCGGCTGTTGGGAAACCGGCCGTTGTCACTGATTTACGCCGCGCTGGCCGCGTATTGCGGCGCCTGGTTTTACATCAATAATCATCCGGCTTTTTTTGTGTTCTCCTATGCCCCGTGGATTCTGCTCTCCGCCCTCGGTCTGCTCGATTTGCGATCAAAGAGCCGCGTCCGATGGGGGCTGGCATGGTTATTGGTCACTTTCGCTTGTTTTAATGCCGGTCATGTGGAATTGGCGGTGGTGTTGATCGTCGGGTTAAATTTGGCCGCAGTTGCCTGGGCGTTGACCGGCTGTTGCAATATTGCCGATCCGGCCAGGGTGGTGGCGCGCATGGTGATGGGCACGCTCCTTTTTTTGGGACTGACCGCGCCCATGTGGATGTCGTTTTTGGTGGCGCTGGAAAATTCCTATTCCTTGCACTCGGAAGTCCGGGTGACTCAACTTCCGTTCGTGAGTCTGCCTGGCGTATTTGACGACCTTTTTTTCCTCCTGCCCTTGAAGGACGATTCCTTTGCCTCAGTCGCACCAGGAACCAGCCTGTTGGTGATGGCGGGTTGCCTTCTTTCGGCATTGAGATGGCGGCAACTCAAAGGAGAACCTTTCTTTTGGGTTAATGGCGGTGCCATCCTGCTGTGGGGTGGTTGTGTTTTTGGGTGGGTTCCGGTCACGGTTCTCGCGGCAATCCCATTGTTGAACCGTGTGGGCCATGTTTATACCGACTTTTCCTATCTGTTGGTCATCCATCTTACAATTCAGAGTGCCTATGGCTTCAAGTGCCTGGCGGGGGAGGGAAATTTCCAGCGCGCCGCAGTTGATTTTCTTCGGGTGGGGCTGATCTTCGCAGGGATCATTCTGCTATATTGCATCGGAATCACGCACCGTCCCATTCCCTGGGGCTATTTCTTGTTTGTCGGGGCGGGGGCGGTGGGAGCGTTGTTGCTCTTTGCGTTTTTAAGAAGCCGCCCGGGCCCAATCCCCGCACTCGGATGGGCGGGTATTATTATTTTGGGATTGGTCGCCTATTACCGTTTCGGCCTTTATACCTTTGGCAACAAGGATTTGCTGATGCTTCCCGGCCGGAGGGTGGTTCTGAATGCCCCGAGTCAGGCCATTGACGAGATCCAGGCGGACAAGTCCGATCCGTTTCGTGTGGTCGGGATGCAATGGAATCTCTTCGGCAATTATTCGGCGGTTTATGGGCTCGAAGATATCCGCTCGTGCGCGCCTTTAAGCAACGGCGAATTCATCAACCTCATCCGGAAATTTCCTGGTGTGGAGCTCCGCAAGGGTTGGATTATCGAAGTGGTGGCTCCGTTTGCCGCGCAGCCCCTGTTGAACCTGCTTAACGTCAAGTATCTGCTGATGCCTCCGCGCGTTGTCCTGCAGGAGGGACTCAATTTCCGGCTCAAGGACCGCAGCGATTTCGGGATTGAGGAAAACTTGGAGGTGTGGCCGAGAGCTTTCTTTTCTGACAAAGTGGTTTCCAGTTCATCTACCGAAGAATTCATCCAACAACTTTTGGAAAATGGAAAACAGCCGTTCATTGCCATGACTCCGGAAGAAATCGAAAAACAGCCCGGCTTGCGACAGTTGGAAACTGCAAAGAAAGCAACCATATCGGCTGCGACGAACTATCGGCTCCTTCCCAATTCAACCGCGTTCGATGTCCACGCCGCTTCCGCCGGGATTGTCTGTCTTGCCGAAGGTCAAGCCAGAGATTTTATCGCCCGGGCCAACAGCGAACCCAAAGAAGTCCTGACGATCAACCGCGCGTTCAAAGGCGTGTATCTCGACAAGCCGGGAGACTATCATCTGGAGTTCGTTTACCGTCCGCGCTATTGGCGGCTGGCTGGCACCTTGTTTTGGATTGCGACGGGAAGTGTCATCGTGATGGCATCCGTGAGTTTCATTCGCACCAGGGTTCAACGAAATAACGGGCCGAATGTCTGACCAGAAAATAACCAGCCGTATGGACTGTCGCTCAAACGAAAGACCACCTGTCAAAGCCTGTCACGTTTGTGGGGGAGGGAGAGTTTACTACCTCTTTTCGACCTCCGACCACCGGGTGGTGCGATGTGAAGATTGCGGGTTGGTATTTCTCAATCCACAACCAAGTGATGATGAATTGGCCCGGATTTACGGCGCAGATTATTTTCTGGGCAGCGACCGCGAAGAGGGACGTTTGGCTGCCAGCGAAATCAAACGGGCCACAGCACGGTTTTATCTCTCGGAAATCCGGCGCTATCGAGGTTCGGAAAGCGGCCGACTGCTCGAAATTGGGTGTGGCGACGGTGATTTTCTAGTCTTGGCTGAAGCCGAGGGCTGGCATGTCACCGGAGTCGAGTATTCACCAACCGCTTGCGAAAAAGCGCGGCAGCGCCTGAAAGACGGCTCGGTGCAGTGCGGGGAGTTGCAGCCGGCGGGGCTGGCGGCGGAGCAGTTTGACCTCTGTGTGATTTCCGATGTCCTCGAACATGTCCGTTCACCCCTCGACTTTCTCCGGGAAGTCCATCGCGTGCTCAAACCAGATGGCACACTGTTTATTGCGACGCCTTCGATTGATTCGTGGTCAGCCCGATTCCTGCGGCAAAAATGGATGGAATTCAAGGCTGAGCACCTGACCTATTTCAGCCGCCAAACGGTTCAGACCGCGCTCTTTAAATCCGGTTTCCGTGATGTCATTGTTCAGCCCGGCTGGAAGATTCTCAATTTTGACTATGTAAAAAAGCATTTCAAACGATTCCCCGTCCCCATGATAACGCCGGTTTTGAACCTGGCTGCCCGCATCCTGCCCAAAAGGGTGCAGCTCCGGCACAATCGGATTGTCGCCAGTGGAATAATGGTTTTCTCGCGGAAAGCGGAATCACGGCCACAGCCAGTGCTGTCCGTGATTGTTCCGGCGTATAACGAGGGAAAGACATTCGGGGTGATGATGGAAGCACTCTTGCGCAAGGACCTGCCCGGCCTCCAGATGGAAATTATCGTGGTGGAAAGCAACTCGACCGATGGCACCCGTGAAGCCGCGCTGAAATACCAAAATCATCCAAAGGTGAAATTGATTCTCGAAGATCAGCAACGCGGAAAAGGCCATGCGGTGCGAACCGGCTTGAAAGTGGCTTCCGGAGATTATGTGCTGATTCAGGATGCCGACCTTGAATACGACCTTGAAGATTACGATGCGTTGCTGGAGCAACTGGTCGCCGGGCGGTGTGCATTCGTTCTCGGCTCCCGGCATGGCGGGCGCAATGTCTTGAAGATGCGGCAGTTCACCGGACAACATGGCTTGATACTATTTTGCATTCAAT
>PLAY01000154.1 GCA_003134375.1 Limisphaerales bacterium
TTTTGCTCGCCCCGCGACAGAAGTTTGCTAATCGAGTCTTGCGAAAACAAAAATTCAGAACCGGGAAAAATGGCTGCGTGAAGCAACTGCGAACACCATTTCCAACTACAGCGAGAAATCGTTGTGGTTGGTTGCTGGGTGAGGAGGGGGAGGCGGGTGCCGCAAGGCGCCCGCCGCTTCCGCCCTGTGAAGATCGCCAAACAAAATGAGATTAGTTCACTGTGGAAATGTCGGGAGGCGTGGTGGTGAAGAATGCTCTCGCTGCGCAAAACGCAACAGCGTTGGAAGGGTCTTGTCTCTAGCAGATAAAAAATGTCCTGTTGCGCATCAAGGTGTTGCGCGAGCTGCGGGAAGAATTTGATGTGCTGGCATTGCCGTTGCTAAAAGCGGCTCGACCAGACCCGGTGTGTCCTGCTCCCCTCACCAGCAGCCCCGGCGGGCTTGGCCGGAACCAACAACTCAACCCAGCATAAAATGAAAAAAATTGAAGCGATCATCAAACCGTTCAAGCTCGATGAAGTCAAGGATGCCCTCGGCGAAATTGGCATCGAAGGCATGACCGTGAGCGAAGTCAAGGGGTTCGGCCGCCAGAAGGGCCACACCGAGATCTATCGCGGCAGCGAATACACGGTGGACTTCCTGCCGAAAATCAAAATCGAACTGGTTGTGACCGACCAGCAATTGACCAAGGCGGTGGAGGCGATTTCCAAAGCGGCCAAAACCGGCAAAATCGGCGATGGCAAGATTTTTGTCTCCTCCGTGGAGCAGGCCGTGCGGATTCGCACGGAAGAAAAAGGCGAGTCAGCCGTTTGAACTCATGGAACCACATAAACCTTTATTTGAAACGACCATGAAAACATATCTTCTGACCATCGCTTTAATAACCACTATTGCCCTTGGCGCTTTGCCGCTGCGCGCGGACACGGCAACAAATCTGCCGGCGCCAACCGTTGAACAACGCCTTTCGGCGCTCGAAGCCTACATCAACAATGGCGATCCGACCGGCGCTTTGCCGAAGGACACCAATGGCAATCTGACCATTACCGCTCCAACGACCGTGGGGGTTCCCGGTCCCGGGCACAACGCCTGGCAAATGACTTCCGCCGCTTTGGTGTTGTTCATGACGCTGCCCGGACTGGCGCTGTTCTACGGCGGTCTCGTTCGCCGCAAAAACATCCTCTCCGTGATGGCGCAATGCCTGCTCATCACAGGATTGGTCACCATTCTGTGGTGGCTTTGCGGTTACAGCCTGGTCTTCCACAGCGGCGGAAAGTTTTTAGGAGGCTTGGGCTTTGCCTTCCTTAACAATGTCACATCCGCCCCGAACACCGATTATTCGTATTGGGTGTCGCACAACGTCTTTTCGATGTACCAACTGATGTTCGCCATCATCACGCCGGCGCTCATCCTCGGCGCCATTGCCGAGCGCATGAAATTTTCGGCCATCTTCCTGTTCATGACGCTGTGGATGTTCGTCGTTTACTTCCCGCAAGCCCACATGATCTGGGGAATTGACGGCTTCATGAACGGTGTCTGGAACGCGAAGGCGGGGATCAAGGCCATTGACTTCGCGGGCGGCACGGTGGTGCACATGACCTCCGGCTGGTCGGCGCTCATTCTCTGCATCATTCTCGGCAAACGCATTGGCTTCGGCCGGGAAAACATGGCGCCGCACAGCATGGTGCTTTGCATGATCGGCACCGGAATGTTGTGGGTGGGCTGGTACGGGTTTAACGCCGGCAGCGCGGTCGGCGCCGACGTCATCGCCGCCAATGCCTTCATGACCACAACGCTGGCCACAGCGGTTGCCTCCTTCGTCTGGCCGATGATGGAATGGCTGGTGAGGGGCAAACCGAGCGTGCTCGGCTTTTGTTCCGGCGCGGTGGCGGGACTGGTGGTCATTACCCCGGCCTGTGGATTTGTCACGGCAACGGGCGCGGTAATTATCGGCGTTGCCGCCGGCTTGATTCCCTGGTTCTTTTGCTACAAAGTCAAATCGTGGTTTGGCTATGACGACGCGCTGGACACCTTCGGCGTGCATGCGATTGGTGGAACGATCGGTGCTTTCCTGACCGGTTGCCTGGCGCGCAATGCGGCAAATGCGAACCTGGCCACCAACTTAAAGACCCAGGTGACGGATTCATTCTTCCAGCCGCTGGTGCTGGAACAACTCAAGGCCATCGGCCTGACCCTGGTGCTGGCGATTGTGGGCACGACGGTTATCGCCTTTATTGTCAAGGCAATTGTTGGATTGCGGCCGAGTGAAGAAGTGGAAGTCGCCGGACTTGACCTTGCGGACCACGGCGAAGAAGGGTATCACCAAGCGGGTTGATTGAATCAAAAGAATCAGCCAGAATGGAAAAAAACAGATTCGGCGGGGTCATGTTGGCGCGGGCAGTGTGGTTGGCGCCGGCATGACTTCGTGATTGCAGAAAACTAAAACCAAACATAAAAAATAAAACATGAGCACACCCAAGAGCGTATTAGAACTGGCCAAGAAGACCGGAGCGAAAATGGTGGACATCAAGTTCGTGGACACCTTTGGCACCTGGCAACATTTCACCATGCCCATCGGCGAACTGTCCGAGGAAACTTTTGCCGAAGGCATCGGTTTCGACGGCTCCTCCATCCGCGGCTGGAAAAGCATCGAGGCTTCCGACATGCTGGCGATGCCCGACCCGAACACGGCGTTCATTGATCCGTTCTGCGCCGTCACGACGTTGAGCCTCACCTGCACCGTCGCCGAAACCGGCACGCTGGAGCCTTACAGCCGCGACCCGCGCGGCATGGCGCAGAAGGCGGAAAAATATCTCGTCTCCACCGGCATCGGCGACCAGGCGTTTATCGGTCCCGAGGCGGAATTTTTCATCTTCGACAACGTCCAGTTCGACTCCAAGTGCAACGGCACATTCTACTCCATTGACAGCGAGGAAGGCATCTGGAACAGCGGTCGCGATGAAATGCCGAACCTCGGCAACAAAATCCGGCACAAGGAAGGCTATTTCCCGGTCCCACCCACCGACACCCAGCAGGACATCCGCACCGAAATGGTGCTGACGATGGAAGAATTGGGCGTCAAAATCGAAAAGCAGCACCACGAAGTCGCCACCGCCGGCCAGGCGGAGATTGACTACCGTTTCAGCACGCTCGTCACCGCCGCCGACTGGATGATGATTTACAAATACGTCATCAAGAACGTCGCCAAGAAACACGGCAAGACCGCCTGCTTCATGCCCAAGCCGCTCTTCGGCGACAACGGCTCCGGCATGCACACGCACCAGTCAATCTGGAGCAAGGGCAAGCCGCTCTTTGCCGGCAAGGAATACGGCGGCCTCAGCCAGATGGCGCTCTATTACGCCGGCGGTTTGCTCAAGCACGCCAAGGCCCTGTGCGCCATTTGTAATCCCACCACGAACAGCTACAAACGCCTCGTGCCGGGTTACGAAGCCCCCGTCAACCTCGCCTACAGCGCCCGCAACCGCAGCGCCGCCGTCCGCATCCCGACCTACAGCGACAGCCCGAAGTCCAAACGCCTGGAATATCGCCCGCCGGATCCGGCCGCGAATCCGTATCTCTGTTTCGCCGCGCTGCTCATGGCCGGTCTGGACGGCATCCAGAACAAAATCAAGCCGGGCGAACCGCTCGACAAGAACATCTATGAACTGCCGCCAGAAGAACTGAAGAAGGTTCCCAACGTTGCCGGCAGTCTCAGCGAAGCGCTCGATTGCCTGCAAAAGGACCATGCGTTTCTGCTCAAGGGTGACGTCTTCACCGAAGACTTCATCGAAATGTGGATCAGCACCAAGCGGAAGGAGCACGATGCCATCCGCCTGCGCCCACATCCATACGAATTCTTCATGTATTACGACGTGTAACACACGCTCCGGAGGAGCTGGGGACAACGGCGCGGGCCAAAAACCCGCGCCGTTTTTTCTTTTTCCGGAGCGCGGCTGTGTGCGGAGCGCCAGCCGCAGCACGCCCGAACGTCAAGACGCTTTGGATTCAATTCCCACACGTTACTCCTTGCATGGCCGCTGCGGCTGGTCTTTCAGACACAGCCGCGCTCCGGGTAATGCGCCCGGTTCACCCTCGTTTCAACGACATACCAACATCGCACCATTCTTCCATTCCTGGGAGCGCCGGCGTCCCGCCGGCCCGCTGCGTTGCGACGATCAGCCCCAACCCGCCGACGAGACGTCAGCGCTCCCAGGCAGAATGGGATTTTCGATTTGCGATTGGGGGATTCATTGGTTATCTTGCCAATATGACCATGGCTGAAAACAAGTTCCTGAAGGAAGCCATCAAGCAGGGACTTCGCATGCAGCATCGCTTTCTCGCCGAACCGGTTCTGGCGCGGACGGGCAAGGGCTACATGAAAAGCGAAGGCGTGGCGACTTTGCAGCGGATTAAAGCCGGCATGAAAAAGTCCAGGTCCGCATAGCCGCAATGGCCGGACTGGTTAAAAACTGGCTTCAAATAGTTCCTTGGGAAGCGGTCGTTTCCATCAATGCCGCGCTTTGCGAAGCCCGCAAGGCCTTGCACAAACCCACGTCCGATGGCTATGCCCCGGCAAAAGAATTGTGGGAACGGAACCGTTCCCGGAAATTGTCCCTGCCGGAAGTTTTTCAAATCGGTTTTCAATGTCACCGGCTGGCTCCCTTTTGCAATTACAACGGTAATACCTTCGTCACCATCATCAGAACCCTGCTCAACGATGTGCTGAAAGGTCTGCCGGCGGACAAGGCCCACATCTTGCGCAGCATCGCCGGACACATCGTCGCCGGAACCGCCACCGACATCGAACGCAAACAACTGGATTCCATCCTCGCCGCCATAGGAAAATAGGTGGTTGAGTTCGACGCACTCTTGGAACGCTGGTGTGCAATATGGTTACCAGCCACGACCTCCAAGACTCCGCGCAGAATAGAAAATATTAACGCAATCGTCCAGATCACCCGCCAAGCACGGCTTTCTCGACGGGCCAGAACCAATCCAAGAGCCGCTACAACAAACGTCAATCCACAGACCGGCAAATCCGCAGGCGGCACGCTTAACGAAAAGCTCACAAGAAAAAATAGGAACAAATAAACAACCAGCAGCATTCGCAAGAAAAACCGCCTGTTAATGATGAGCTTTTGCATAAAGCCGTTGTATTTCCGACCTTCCCTTTTGTCGAGAATGATTTGGCCTTCAAAAAGCTAATATGTACTTCCTCGACGTTTTCAGCGGAATGAGTGTTTACGCCCGCCCTCACCTTTCATCCTCTCCCCCAGGAGAGGAAACGCTTTCGCTTGTTTCTGGTTTTGCGGGAGAGCGTCCGGCCAATCCAGTCGTATAAATTTTCAAAGGCACGGCGAACGATTCTCCCTCTCCTAGGGGAGAGGGCCGGGGCGAGGGCGGATGTCATACTTGCATCGTGACGCCGTGGCTGCACCCAAAAAGTGAAATCGGCAAATACCGCACTTTATTTCAACTCCGCCGCAAGCTGTTCGCCCAACACTGCCGCTTCAGCAATCGGGCGTTTTCCTTCGGCACGCCTGGCCGGTCCTTCCCGGAACGACACCGCGCGCATCTCCATCCGGCTGCCGTTAATTTCAGCGTAGGCCGCCACCGGACTCTGGCAGCCGCCGCCCATCGCGCACAAAAACGCACGCTCCGCCGTCACGCATTGAAACGTGTTGAAATGGTTTAACCGCTCGCAAATCTTGGCGATGCGTTCGTCGTCCGCGCGAATTTCAATGCCAATGGCCCCCTGCCCTACGCACGGCAACATCATGTCCACGTCCAGAATCGTCGCCAGCAAACCGTCCGGCACGGCGTCGCCTTCAAGTTTGCCTTCGGGCGTAACGCGAAAATTCAGCCGCGTCAGACCGGCCAGCGCGAGCACCGTCGCGTCCAGTTCGCCGCGCTCGGCAACCTTCTGCATGCGTGTGGTGACGTTGCCGCGAATCTCCACCACGTTCAAATCCGGCTGGGCGGCAAGCAATTGTTCCTTGCGCCGCGTGCTGCTGGTGGCGATGGTCGCGCCTTTCGGAAAATCCTTCAGTTTCAGGTGCGGTTTGAAGCCGCGCAACGCATCCTGGCCCGGCACCCAGTCAACTGGTTGAGGGTTGAGGGTTGAGGGTTGAGAGATGAATCCGGCGGCGCGGGTCTTGATGAATTCGGCATCGCGATAAATCAGCACGTCGCGGACATCGGCGCGCTTGGGCGTGGCGGCGAGGACCAATCCAGCCGGCCGATCGGTCGGCAAATCCTTCAGGCTGTGCACGGCGAGGTCGGCCTGGCTTTTGACCAGCGCGACTTCGAGTTCCTTGGTGAACAAACCTTTTGGCAAACTCTCGCCGACTTTTGACATCGAGGCCTTTTGCAATTTATCGCCGGTGGTCTTGATGATTTTCAGCTCGAAGCGCAGTTTGGGAAAGGTTTCGCGGCATTGCGCGGCGATCAGGTTTGCCTGCGCGAGCGCGAGCGCGCTCCCACGCGTGGCAATTATGATTGGTCGTTCAGAAGCCATGGTTTCAACGCAGAGACGCAAAGAACGCAGAGGTTCGCGGAGAAAATCCTCTTTGCGATTCTCCGCGATCTCCGCGTCTCTGCGTTAAATTCAGTCTCACGATTTGTTCAAGGATGGTACCGGACGCAAATCGAACGGCAAACTCATTGGCGATCGCGTCTCAAGCAATGTTTTCACTTTTTCGCTTATAATTGCATCGCACCGGGCAATCTCCTCCTGACGCTGCTTGAGGTAGCCGTCGGCAATCGCTTGCAGGTCGTCAATGTTGTAGAGATAGACGTTCTCCAGAAAATTTACCTCGGGGTCAATGTCGCGCGGCACGGCGATGTCAATCAAGAGCAACGGCCGGTGATGGCGCAGCTTCATCAATGGCTCAAGTTTGGCGCGGTCGAGAATGTGGTGCGGCGCGGAGGTGCTGCTGATGGCGATGTCAATCTTTTCAAACTCCCCCGCCCAATCATCGAACTGCACGGCGCGTCCGCCAAGTTCATTGGCCAGCGCCACCGCGCGGTCGTGCGAACGGTTGGCGACGATGATGCTGCGCGCGCCGCGCGAGAGCAAAGCGCGGGCGGTTTTTTCGCTCGTTTCGCCGGCGCCGATGACGAGCACTTCGCGGTCGCTGAGCGAACTGAAAATTTTCTCCGCCAGTTCCACCGCAACCGACGCCACGGACACACTGCCGCGCTGGATGTTCGTCTCGGTGCGAATGTGTTTGGCAACGTGAAACGCGCGCTGGAACGCCTTGTTCAGCCGGGCGCCGGTATGTTTGTGCTGAAAGGCCAGTTCGTAAGCCTTTTTAAGCTGCCCGAGGATTTCAGTCTCGCCGAGCACCATCGAGTCCATCCCGCAAGCGACCTTGAACAAATGGTGCAAGCTTTGCGGCTCGGCCAACGTGTAAAGAGTATCGCATACATCGGTAGGGACGCGCTGCGCCGGCTCAACTCCCTCACCCCGCCCAAGCGGAGAGAGGGCCGGCTGGTCGCGTCGAAGCCGGGCGAAGGCGGAGGTGCGGGGTTCTGAACTTGAGCCAACGGCCTCCTCGCCCCGACCCTCTCCTCGCCGAGGAGAGGGAGAAGATTTTTGCGAACGAATGTCAGTTGGGGAGGCCGAGAGTCCCTCGAGTCCTGACTTCGTTGTGTTTTGATTTGGGCTCGACGGAGTCTCGCCCCACCGCAATAGGAATTGTTTCAATTCGGCAAATGCTTTGACGGGTTCCAACGCCGTCGCCACATAAATTTCCACCCGGTTGCACGTCGAGAGAATCACGGCTTCGCCGACGATGCCGGAATCGCGCAGCAATTTGAGCGCCTCGGGAATTTTCGCCTCGGCAAAGGCGAATCGTTCCCGCAGTTCCACGGGCGCCGAATGGTGGCTCAGGCCGATGACGACGATGTTCATGCGGAAAAGGTGAAACGTGAAACGTGACCCGCCTTCGCTCGGAAGCTTCGGCGCGGCAGGCACGTGACAAGATGTGTGCAGCGCAGGGCGGGCTTCTGCCACTCGCTTGCCGCGCCGAAGCGTTGCGAAGGCGGGACACTCGACACTCGGCACATTGGTTTCATGGATGATGGAGGGTCGAGAGCAGGTTGGTGCCCCAAAAGGTGAGGAGCAGGAAGGCGAACGCGGCGATGACGCCGGTTGCAAAACGGCGGCTCGATTGCGGGAAAACCCGGCGCCACACGAGCAACGCCAGATAAACCAGCCACATCAGGATGGACCAGACCACTTTTGAATCCTGCCAATAGCTGACGCCTTCGGGCCGGGGCAAACGTCCGCCCGCTTCGAGTCCGATGGTAAAAAGAACCAGCCCGGCCAACACCAGCCGACTGGCGACAATTTCGAGCCGTTGAATGGGCGGAAACAGCGACAGCACGGCGCGAAGTTTGTGGAATTTCAAATCATGCTGTTGCGTCAGAAACATTCCCGCCGCCGCCGCGCCCAGCCCGAAGGCGCCGTAGGCGAGCAGGATCATCGCGGCGTGCAGACTGGTCAACGCACCGGAGAATTCCGGTTGCGGCCCACGCGGCGGGTCCAGCGCAGGCATTAGGGCGAACACACCCACAGCGAACAACACCGGCGAGGCAAACGCACCCAGAAATTTCAGCCGCGGCAACAGCCCAACGACAAGGTAAGCGGCGACGAGCGCCCACGCGATGAACGTGGTGGCCTCGTAAAGATTGTTGACCGGGCATTGGTTGAGGGAAAAACCGCGTTGAAACATGGCAACTGTGTGCAGCGCGAACGCGACGAGCAGCAGGAGATAATTCACATGGTCATCCTTGCGAAAACCCTTTCGCCACAGGAAAACCGAATACACCGTGCTCAAGCCGTAAACAACCACGGCGAGCGCAAAAAAGTGACGGTCAGTGAACCAGGACACGGTGACAGGTTAAACGTGGAAATGGACGGGGCAAGCGGGAATTCGGAAGTGGATTTAACAGCAGGGATGGCTCCCGTTCGCTGGACTGTCTTCGACTTTTGCGAGTTTCGGCTGATGCTCAAGAAAACTGACGAGGTCTCGCACCCTATGAACTTTACCATAAAACGGATTTTGTTCTGCGCCATCCATAGACCGCCCAGCGCGGATCGCGGCGTCGGTTGCTAACTCGGCCAGATCCTCTGGATCGATCTTTAGGTCTTTCTCACAACACTGGTCATCTGCTCTGACAGGAAATGGGTGACCATCAACGGTCAAATATCGGCTTAACTCTTCATAAACGGCTCTGAGCACCCAAGTGTCAGTGCGATGGCAGTCAAAAGAGTCAACAAAAGTGTAGATGCTTTCGCCTGAACGACTCAAAGCCAATTTGCGCATGTTCCGCCGCTCCAGCAACCCCGCGCCCCACATGAGAACCACAAATGCTGAAATCACGAACACTGAGTAAGGGTGCTTCCAAATGTAATAGCCGATTCCAGCCAGAATCAATGTCAGTATCGGATACGCCCAAACCTTTACCTTGCGTTTAGGTGCTGCCAACATTCTTCGTGACGGAGTTCTCATGACCAGTTACGTCGAATTGATATTCGGCCAAATCGTGGTTTGGCCGTTTTTATGTTGAAACAGGCACGCCCGTTGCGCGTTTGCGAATCAACTCGAAAGCGCGCCTTCGGCGGCGGCCGTTTGATTGAAGACGAGTTTCTCCTTGTCGGAAGTGACAATGATTGGCTCGCCGGCATGCAAATTGCCCTTGAGAATTTCCTCGGCCAGCGGATCTTCGAGAAAACGTTCCACCGAGCGGCGCATGGGACGCGCGCCATATTGCGGATCGTAGCCTTTCTCAACGAGAAAGTCCTTCGCCTTTTCATCGAGTTCAAGCTTGATGTTTTTTTGGCGGAGCCGTTCCAAAACTTTCCCGACTTCCAAATCGAGGATTTGAATGAGGTCGGCTTTGGTGAACGAACGGAACACAATCAGGTCGTCCAACCGGTTCAGGAATTCGGGACGGAATGTCTTTTTGGCCTCGTCCATGATGCGTTCGCGCATTTTTTCGTAGCTGGCCTCGTCGCTGATGGGCGAGAAACCGAGGGTGGACTGGCGTTTGATGACGTCCGACCCGACGTTGGAAGTCATCAGGATGATGCAGTTGCGAAAGTTGACGACGCGCCCGACGTTGTCCGTCAGTTTGCCCTCTTCCAGGATCTGCAACAGGATGTTCCACACGTCCGAGTGCGCCTTGTCAATTTCATCGAAAAGCACGACGGAATAGGGATTGCGGCGCACCTTTTCGGTGAGCTGGCCGCCTTCCTCGTAACCCACATAGCCCGGCGGTGAACCGATGAGGCGCGAGACATTGAATTTCTCCATGTATTCGCTCATGTCGAGGGAAACGAGCGATTTCGCGTCGCCGAACATCTGCTCAGCCATCGTCTTGGCCAGAAGTGTTTTGCCGACGCCGGTGGGGCCGAGCAGCAAAAACGTGCCGATGGGCCGGCGCGGGTCTTTCAAGTCCGCCCGCGAACGGCGCAGCGCCTTGCAAATCGCCGAAACGGCCTCGCGCTGACCAACGACGACCTTTTCCATCTCGGTTTCGATGGTGAGCAACCGTTGCGTTTCGTCCTGGCCCATGCGCTTGATCGGAATGCCGGTCCATTTGGCGACGACGTGAAAAATGTCGTCCTCGTCCACCACCACGCGCTTTTCCTCACGGCTGACGCGCCACGCGGCGAGCATGGACTCCAGTTTTTCCTTCGCCTGCTTTTCCTTGTCGCGCATCGAGGCCGCGCCTTCAAAATCCTGGTTCTTGATGGCGCGTTCCTTTTTGGTTTTGATTCCCTCAATCTCAACCTCAAGCGCCTTGGTCTCCGGCGGCCGCGTCATCGTGCCGATGCGCGCGCGCGAACCGGATTCATCCATCACGTCTATCGCCTTGTCCGGCAAAAACCGGTCGGTGATGTAACGGTCGGATAATTTGACGGCGGTTTCGACGGCTTTGTCCGTGAATTCAACCTTGTGATGATCCTCGTATTTGCGCCGCAGGCCCTTCAAAATCAAAATCGCCTCGTCCACCGAAGGGGCTTCAACCTTGATGGCTTGAAAACGGCGTTCGAGCGCGGCGTCTTTCTCAATATATTTGCGGTATTCGTTCAGCGTGGTCGCGCCAACACATTGCATCTCGCCGCGGCTGAGCGCGGGCTTGATGATGTTCGAGGCGTCCATCGTGCCTTCCGCCGAACCGGCGCCGACAATGGTGTGCAGTTCGTCAATGAACAAAATCACGTTCTTCGCGCGGCGAATCTCGTCCATGACGGCCTTGATGCGCTCTTCAAACTGGCCGCGATACTTCGTGCCCGCAACCATGAGCGCGAGGTCGAGGGTGACGACACGTTTGTCGCGCAAAATATCCGGCACGTTGCCGGTTACAATTTCCTGCGCCAGGCCCTCGACAATGGCCGTCTTGCCCACGCCCGCTTCGCCGAGCAGCACCGGATTGTTCTTGGTGCGGCGGCAGAGAATCTGGATGACGCGCTCGATTTCGTTTTTGCGGCCGATGACGGGGTCCAGGTCGCCCTTGCGCGCCAGTTCCGTGAGGTCGCGGCCAAAGGCCTTGAGCGCGGGCGTTTTGACTTCGCCCTTTTTCTCCGGCCCCGCACCCGTCACTTTTTCTCCAGGCTCGGCCACGGATGCTTCCTCGCCGGTGAAATTCGGATCGAGCTCCCGCAAAATTTCCTGCCGCGTTTGCTCGATGTCCACGTCGAGATTTTTGAGCACCTTGGCGGCAACCCCGTCACCCTCGCGGAGCAGGCCGAGCAAAATGTGTTCGGTGCCGACGTAAGTGTGATTGAGCATCTTGGCTTCCTTGGAGGCGAGCGCGAGGACCTTTTTCACGCGCGGTGTGTAAGGAATGTTCCCGATCATTTTCTGGTCGGGGCCGGTGCCGACCTGTTTCTCGACCTCCATGCGGACGGTTTCGAGGTCGAGGCCCATTTTTTGAAGCACGTTGACAGCAACGCCCTGTCCCAATTTGATCAGGCCGAGCAACAGATGCTCGGTGCCGAGGAAATTGTGATTGAACCGGTCGGCTTCCTTGCGCGCCAGCGCCAGCACCTGCTGTGCGCGCGGCGTGAAATTGCTCATGGCTTCGTCGCTCATACTCGCTCTATTCTGATGCTAATTGGCCGATTTGTCCAATCCCATCCCCGGCGCGCCAAAATGTTTTGCCATCGGACGACCCACGTTTTTCAAACGTTCGCGCAGCATGTCGGCGCGAATCAAATCGCGTTCCTCGGCGGACAATTTGTCCGAAAGCTGTTTCTGTAAATGCGCCGGCTGCGTCAGGATGAACAACTCATCCACCAATGCACGTTCCGTGCCAGGAAACAGGCCCATGTCCACCCCTAACCGCATGAGTGAGAGCAGGTTCATCGTCTCCTTCGACGAAATGCTGTGCGCGTTGGCCAAAATGCCGTAGGCGCGCCCAATGTGGTTGTAAACGACCTTCGGCTTTTTCTCCAAAAGCGTCTGCCGCGCGTTTTCCTCGTGCTCGATGATTTGGGACAAAACCTTGTCCAGCCGCTCTACAATGGTTGTTTCGTTCTCGCCGAGCGTCATTTGATTCGACACCTGGAAAATGTTGCCGAGCGCTTCCGTGCCTTCGCCGTAAAGCCCGCGCACCGCGAGGCCAAGCTTGTTGACCGATTGAATGATCGGATTGATCTGCTCGGCCAAAACCAGTCCCGGCAGATGCAGCATCGCGCTCACGCGAACGCCCGTGCCCAGATTGGTCGGACACGCGGTCATGTAACCCAGGTCGTTGTTGAAAGCGTAATCGAGTTTTTTCTCCAGCTCGGAATCCAGATGATCAATCGCGTTCCACGCCTGCCGCAATTGCAAACCGGGACGCAATGCCTGCATCCGCAAATGATCCTCCTCGTTGATCATCACGCAAAAAGTTTCGTCGCGGTTCAGCACCAGGCCGCTGCCGGAACTTTTCGCGGCGTGTTCGCGGCTGATCAAATGCCGCTCCACCAGAATCTGTTTGTCGAGCGCGCTGAGATTGTCCATCGCCTCGGAAAAGGCGTCCTTCATTTCCGGCAAACTCTCGACCGCCGGACGGATCAAATCAAACACGCGAACGCGCTCCGGCTTTTTCGCCCAGCCGGGAAACGTGGCGTCTTTCAGATTGCGCGCGAGCCGGACGCGGCTCGACATGACAATCCGGTCGTGCGGGCCATGCCGTTGCGCGATCTCAGCGGGTGAAACGAGAAATTTGTGGATGTCCATGGCTCACGTCACCGTCAAACCCGTTCCCCGCGTAGTGATTTGTTTGATTTCATCGCGCAATTGGGCGGCCTGTTCGAAATCTTCCTCTTTGATGGCCCTGTCCAGTCTCTTTTGCAACGATTTGAGCCGGTCGGCCTGCTCGCGTGATGCCCGCAACGCTTCCGGCACTTTGCCCGTGTGTCGCGTGCCTTTGTGCATCGTCTTGAGCAACCCTTCCAAGCCCTCGGCAAAGGTTTTATAACACTCCGGACAACCGAGCCGTCCCGATTTTTTGAAATCCGCCTGTGTGAAACCACAGCGCGGACACCTGGTTTCCACACCGCCGGAAGATTGTTCCAGCTCCTGCGACGCCCCGAGACCAAGCATTAAATCCGCGAGCGCGAAACCGCCCGGATCATTCACGCCCTTGGCCTTGGCGCAATCCTCGCACAAATCCAGCTTCTGCATCTTGTCCCCCACAATCTGGGTCAGATGCACCGTCGCCGGTTTTTCTTTGCAATTCGAGCAGAGCATTTTGTTAAAATCGGGAGCGAATTATTTTTGTTTTCGCGGCGGCAATTCGCGGATGAACGCCCACGAAACTTCCGCCCGCTGGCCATTGTCGTAATGGACAAAAAATCCCTCGTGAAATTCCTCATCCATTTCAACACGCTCAACGTCAGCTTTCGGGGAAATTTTATTGGCCTTGCGAATTGTCGCATGCGGTTCCAGAAAAGTGAGGCCGTCCTTGAAGTCCACCTCAAACGCATCTTTCCACGCCAGATAGCGCACAGCCGTCAGGTCAACCATTTTGGCGGTGCCAAAGGGTTTTTTCATTCGCGCCAGCGTTTGCGTCTGCGTCATAAACGGCCTTTTTCTTTCAATTCCACAATTATATTAACCAAATCTTTGGGCGGTGTCCAATTTTCCAAACCGCGCAATTTGTCCACATCCAACCGGCCGAGCGATTTGCCTTTCGCGTCGCGAATGTGAACATGGCGTGGATTATGGTCGCCAATCCACCAGGTAATTATGTATCCACCGCGCCGAACGCGTCCCATAAACTATTTTAGTAAAATTTTCCCGCCCCCGATTCAGACCGGATGCCCCATTGCCGGGTTTTCTTTGCAATTGGAGCAAAGCATAAAATTATTTTGCGACCGCATCGTTAATTTTGCTGGCCAGAGCCTTAGCTTCTGTTTTAGTAAAATTTCCCGCAATATCGGCTTTGCCGTCTGGTATTTCTGCCTGAATGATTGGCGCAGACAAAAGTTTTCCATCAACAATTATTGCCAGCCGATCACCGATATGTTGACGCGTAATTTCAGCAAACTGCTTTGCCCCAGCTTCAGTGAAGGTAATTCCTATCCACGGTTTTTGGGGAACGTCGTAGATAACATGCGCCGATTCAATTGCCGCAGCATTTAATAGTGGAGTTATTTGAACCTGGAACGTTTCCACGGAACTGTTATACGTAACAAACATTTTTTCCGAATCCGTAGAAGAATTTGTGACAACTAAGCGAACTTGGAAAACTGACGGGTTTGACGGCTTGTGACATCCAGCCACTAGCAACGACAACAACAATATGCCGGCGATTTTACTCATTTTTCCTACTTGTATATCGGCTCGCCGGAGACTTTCGTCAAGGCGTGGTATACATCCTCCAGCCGGCGCGTGACCCGGCCGGGTTTGCCCGTGCCGATGACCCGCCCGTCAATCTTCACCACCGGCACGATTTCCGCGCCCGTGCCCGTCAAAAAACATTCATCCGCGTTGAACAAATCGTAACGCGTCAGGTTCGGCTCGGACACCTTCAAGCCGGATTCCTCGGCCAGTTCAATCACCGTCTGCCGCGTGATGCCGTAAAGCGCGCCCGCCGACAGCGGCGGCGTGAACAGCGCGCCATTTTTCACGATGAACAAATTATCGCCCGTGCACTCGGCCACGAACCCTTCCGCGTTCAACATCACCGCCTCCTCGCAACCGCCGTTATTCGCCTCGATTTTGGCGAGGATGTTGTTGAGATAATTCAGCGACTTGATGGCCGGATTGAGCGCGCTGTGCAAATTGCGCGTCGTCGGCACCGTGATGATGTCCAGACCGCGCTGGTAAACTCCCGGCGGATAAAGCTGGATTTTGTCCGCGATGATGATGACCGATGGACGTTTGCAACTCTTCGGGTTCAAACCGAGCGTGCCCATGCCGCGCGTCACCACCAGCCGGATATAGCCGTCGCGGATTTTGTTTTTCCGGCAGGCCTCGACCACTGCGCGCGTGATTTGCGCGGGCGACATTGGGATTTGGAGCAGGATGGCCTTGGCCGAATAAAACAGCCGGTCAATGTGCTCCTTGAGTTTGAACACGCGGCCGTGATAGGCGCGAATGCCCTCAAAAATCCCGTCACCATAAAGCAGACCGTGATCGAAGACCGAAATCTTCGCGGCGCGCTCATCGTAATATTTGCCATCAATAAAAATTTTCATTTCAGTATCAATGCAGCCTATTGGAAAAACCCGGCTGACGCAAACTTGAATTTGAACCGTGGCACAGGCATCCTTGCCTGTGAAATCCGAAACACAGGCTGGAACCCTGTGCCACCTTTTAAATTGTCGTGACAGCGCGTGGATGTTGATTATATTTGCGCGCTTTGGTGACCCTATGGTCTAGCGGTTAGGACACCACCCTTTCACGGTGGGAGCCCGGGTTCGATTCCCGGTAGGGTCGCCACCCACCCCGTTTTTTGCCTTAACTGATTGAGCTGCTTCTCGTCGTCAAACTCCAAATTACACGACGAACTGCTGGCCTCCGTCGCAAAATGGTCAGAGAAGTCCCACATAACAGCACTTTGCCTTTACAATTGCTGATGGACCCGACCCGGCACGGCTATTTTGGCTGGCTTTGTGCTGTACTTCCACACTGATTTGGCTCTATAAAAGTTTCAAGAAACATGTTTAACCCGATCAGATTGTCGCGGTTGAAGGTGCAGACCATCATTGCTTTCGGCGTGATTGGTGCCTGGCATTCGATCCAAGGCCAGGTCGCAAACAATTACTTTTATGTCGCCCCGGAGGGATCCGCATTTACGGTGTCAGCGCCGGGTGTCCTGGCCAACGACCCCAAAGGGGGGGGAAACCTGACGGCGATACTGGCAAGCGGGCCTGCGAACGGCACGCTCACTTTGAATACGAATGGTTCTTTTACTTACACGCCAACGAATAACTTTACCGGCGTGGACGGCTTCACCTACCGGACGACTGACGGGTCGCTCACTTCCAGCGTTGCGTCCGTGGACATCATGGTCGTGGCACCGGGTGAACTCTTCTACGATAATTTCACGCGCCCGACCAACAGCGGCTCAGTTTTCCCCTGGGTGCCGGTGTTGAACACCAGCGGAGCGTTGCCAGTTTTGGGCGCCTGGGGCATCACCAACAACCTGCTGATCGGATACAGCCCTTTTTACAGTTACGGATACATCTATTTTAACACCAATTGGACGGACTATTCGGTGCAGGCGCAAATCCGATTTGCCGCGAACAACGCGTCAAGCGCCGCCATTTTTGGGCGATTGAATGCGGCCTCCGGCGCGCAGTACTCCATTTGGATTTATCCGGAAGAATCCCCCGAAGGCCTCGCGTCGGGAAATGGCACGGCCATCTTGCGGTTCATCAAGTGTCAGACCTGGTCCACTTACACGGTGGTAGGGAACCCGGCAGTACTGCCCGGGGTGGGTGTGGACTGGCACACCGTGAAGTTGACGTTCCAAGGCAACAAAATTTCTGCGTATTTCGATGGCCTCTTGGCATTGAGCGTAACGGATGACGGTTCCCTTGATGGCAATCCGGCATTCACCAGCGGCGGGATCGGCCTGAGCATGTGGACACTGCCCCCGGCGGCTTATGCCTATTCGGTGGATAACGTAATCGTGAGCACCACCAATTCGATTGCCGACTACGACACCTACAACGCCACAATCAACACGACGTTGCGCGTGGCCGCGCCGGGGATTCTGGCCAACGACGCGGGGACCGCGCCTTTAACCGCCACGCTGGTGGGCAACCCAACCCACGGCAGCCTGACACTGACCAACAACGGCGGTTTCAGTTACACGCCCACGAGCGGTTTTAGCGGGATGGACAGTTTCACCTATCAATGCAGTGACGGTCAGACCACGTCCCAAGTGGCGACGGTGACCATTACCGTGAACAATTCGGCATTTGCCAACAATGACGCCTACGGCATGTCGGCCAACAAAACCCTGAGCGTGGGACCCCCCGGAATCCTGGCGAACGACCAGGGCGGGACCGGGCCTTTGACCGCCATATTGGACAGCGGCCCGGCCGACGGCAGCCTGATATTGGCCAGCAACGGCGGGTTCAGTTACACCCCCGTGAGCGGTTTTATTGGGACGGACAGTTTCACCTATCAATGCAGTGACGGCCAGACCACGTCCCAAGTGGCGACGGCAACCATCAACGTGGTGGCGGCGGAACCGGCGCCGGTAATCCTTTCATTTGGACTCACGAACAATACTATCGCCATTACATGGAGCTCGGTGGCGAGCTTGATCTACCAACTGCAGAGCAACAATAGCTTGAACGGCACCAATTGGATTAATGTGTCGCCGAACGTGACAGCTACCGGCCCAACGGCCACTGAAACCAACGCCGTCGGCAATACGTCGCAACAATTCTATCGGATAAGTCTCCTGACGCCATGAGCCTGTCCTGCGCCTTGCCTGATTCGATGTTCAGCGCCCACCCCACACTCGTGGCTGAGAGTCGGGCGCGGGGGCGGGTGCCATTTCAGCGCGACGGAACGAGCACACAAGCGGAACGCAGGCCAGATTGACGCGGAATGGAGGCTGCCAGGTGAACGTCATCTGCGGGCCACCCGTCCCCCCGCCGCCGCTGCTGGCGGGGCGCGTGCTGTTCATCGGCTTGGACGTGCATAACGATTCGATTGCCGTCTCGCTGGCGCCATCGGATTCGACCGAGGTGCGGCGCTACGGGATCATCGGCGGGAGCGGAGCTGACGCATCGGTTCAACACGTATGAACTGGGGCGCGAACTGAGATACTATGCGCGAATGACGGCTAACGATCTCAAGCTGAGCCACGGCCACCGGCGGCTGGCTCTCGACTGCAATCTGGACTTTCAAATCTCATGGCTCAATCCAAAACTCAAGGGGCAGTGGCCGTTGGGTCAACTGTTGGGTATTGCACACCGCACAGTGCAGGTCAAATTCGACCATTTCAAGCAGAGATTTAGCCCCCGCAAGCTGATCCCAGTCAACGTCAAAAGCCTGGGCGATTACCTTCTTTTAAAGCGAGTCCAAGCGGACCTTTCACAGCCAGAATTGGCCGTAAAATCAGGGGTAAGCGTACGAAAGGTAAAAGCATGGGAGTATGATCACATTGTCCCAACGGAAGTCGAATGGAGGGTCTTGGCCGACATTCTGCACTTGGATTGGACAGAACCAAAAACCTGAAATTATCGCCGGAGTCATGTCGGGTAAGAGAGCGGCATTGCTGCCGCTCCCTCCCCTCAGAACCGGACGTGACAGTTTCCCGTCATCCGGCTCAAGCCGTTGCAAAGCTCCGCGTGAGCGGAGCCGGTTTTCACGACGATTTAATCCCGGCTTCATGGCGATGGATGCCGAACTTTTTGCGAAACGCACGTTCTGCAAAATAGTCCTGCCAGTCTGGATCGAACGGATTAGCCTCCGCCCGGATTTTTAGATGCCGCCGGATTTTGGTGTCGCTGGCGTAAACCAGCTTCAGCCAAATGGGTTTCCCCTCCGGTGTTCGTTTTCCGGTTTCCGCCGCAAACGTCCATTGGCGCGGGCCGATGGGGTGGAAGTAACGATCCTTCACCCATCGCCGCGATTTTTCTGGATGCCTGCGTCTGGCCCACAGCCAGAGCCTGCGCCAAACCTCGAAGTCCACCCGCTGGAACGCGTCCGCCGCCACGATGTGCCGATGATAGTTGACCCAGCCCCGGATGACCGGGTTGAGTTGACGTATCAGGCTTTCCTGGCTGACGGATTTGTTCGCATCTATGATGCCCCGGACTTTCTCCAAGAACGCGTGCGTGTTCTTTTTCGATGGCTTGACGAGCAGTGTGCCGTCGAACTTGCGGAGATGTTGTCCGAGGAAGTCGAACCCTTGGTCAATATGCGTGATGCAGGTTTTCTCTGGCGAGAGCTGCAAACCCCGTTCGCGTAGGAACTGCTCAACGAGGGGGCGGACTTCATTTTCCAGCACGTCCTTGGTCGCACCGGTGATGATGAAGTCATCCGCATACCGAATCAGGTTGATTTTGGGATTGATGGTTTTCCCCGCGACCGTCTTCGCACGGAAGGTTTGGTCGAGGAGTTTTTCCAATCCATCCAAAACCAAGTTCGCCAGCGTGGGCGAGATGATGCCGCCTTGCGGCGTGCCCGCCTCGGTGGGGAACAGGGTTCGATTTTCGATGTAGCCAGCGCCCAGCCATTTCTGAAGCACCACCGCATCCGTGAGGATGTGTTGGCGCATCCAGTCGTGACTGATGTGATCGAAGCAACCTTTGATGTCGCCTTCCAGCACCCATTGCGCCGAACTGCCCTTGGCCAGTGCTTTGAAGCACTGCTCAATGGCGTCGGCGGTCGAGCGTTCCGGTCGGAAGCCGTAGGAGTTTTTGTCCGCTGTAGTTTCCGCGACGGGGGCCAACGCCAGCAAATGTAACGCTTGCATGGCGCGGTCTTTCATCGTCGGTATGCCCAGCGGCCTCAACTTCCCGTTGGCCTTTGGAATATAAACCCGCCGCAAGGGCTGCGGTTTGTATCCCTGACGTTGCAATGATGCGATGGCCTTGGATTTGGCTGCCGGAGTGCTCCATATCTTCCCATCCACTCCGGGCGTGTGCTTGCCTTGATTTTCCGTCACTCGTTTCACGGCCAAGGCTTTGGCCGCGAAGGAGTGGGTGAGCAGCCGTTGCAAAGCTTTCACTTTGCCCCAGTGACCCGCCCGTGTTGCCTTGACGATGCGTGCTTGCAGCCTGCTGACCTGACGTTCACATTGAGTCCAGTCCAACTGTTCCCATGCGTTCATCGGGCCGGAGGATGCACACATGGATGAATCCACGTTCATTTGCTATTTCCTCCTGCGAAGGTTCTGCCTGCTGTCTCGTCACGAACGACCCGCTGGAAGTCTGCCCGTTTGCACGGTGGAGTCATGTTGCAACTCCTATCCGTTCCATTATCGAACGGCGTTCGCTTTTTCCAGCATCCTCTGCCCGCCAAGCCGTCAGCGTTCCTTGCGGACGCGCCTGCCTCCACCCGGAGGCGGCCTGTCGGGTTTATGATGTTTGGTTGTGATGACATGGATGAATTAGCCCCTGCCTATACACCGGCAGCCTTGGATGTCCGTGTGTCCCATTACACGATGGGACAACTGGGCTGCGTTGCCGTTTGGCTTGAGCCTGTCAGCGTCTTTGGCTCGCTGTAATTTACGATGCCTGTGGCAGTTCACCTGGATTGGGCATTTCATCCAGCCTTGTCGCTCCGACCGCCTTGACGCTGGCAGTCGCGACGACCACCTCGCGGCAGTCGCCTCATCTTGACGATGGGGAGACGTCGTCTCGGCAGCTCCCGACCCGACCGTTGCCAGTCGCGCCGGTGCCGATAGGCTACTGCGGACGGAACCGCAGGTTCGGCTTATGTTTTCACTTTTCATATCGAACCATCATCTCAACCACTTCCATCTCGCGCGTGTTGGGCTTTACACATCTTTAGGCCGCTCGTTTCCGGCTCGTTCTCGTAGTGCCAGCGCGGATTATACCAGTTGCGACCTCCCTCGACCTGTTCCGCGGTCAGGCCGAACAGAAAGAAGTTTCCCTCGCCGGCGGAGGCGGTGACTGACGGTGCGATTCGCATTTACACGATCGGCGTTGACACGCTGCGCAGTCGAGATGCGCTCGCGCTGGTGCCAGCGTCGTTAGAACTTCGCCTGTCTTTCCAAGCGCTTTTATGTTATGATGTCAAGGGAACATGAACACCGTCCGCAGTCTTATTTTGCAACTCTTCGCCGTCGGCTTGGCGGGTAGAATTTGCGCGCAAACTTTTACGGACAGCCCCGCCGCGCCGAGTCCGGGGACAAATGATATTTCCCAACTGTCCACCAGCGGCAACCAGACCTGGCCTGACGGGTTGAATTATTTCACCGACAACAATCCGCCCGTCGGTCAGACATTCACCATCGGAACCAACGCGATGAATCTCGTGTCGGTCGCCATCAAGACGGCGGGATTGAATTCCGGCAACGGCTACGGCACGCCGGCCAGCACGCCGACGTATTACCTGCGCATTTATTCGATGAGCAACAGCACGGCGACGTTGCTCATCACGTTCAGCGCGGCGAATCCTGGCTTCACCGACGGCGACTGGCTGCAATGGAGCGGGCTGAACGTGCTGCTGGCCACGAACAAAACCTACGCGTTTTCGTTCGGCATCCAGCCGAGCGGCGGCGGCTGGGCGGCGCTGGCCGTGGCCACGAACGCCTACGCCGGCGGCGAAATCGCGATCGTTCCCACCAGCGGCGGCACTATCACCATCGGCGGCAGCCACAGCTTTGATGCGGTGTTCGATCTTGGTCTGCAAGCGGCGGCCACCAATATACCCGCCACCATGCCGTGGCCGAATCCGACCTATGGGATGAACCTTGGAGATACGCTGGAGTTGGGTGGGGGTCCGCCAAGCGTGATGTTGTTCTACTCTGCCGTCCAAAACGGGTTCAACGCCATTCGCATCCCGTGCGCGTGGGACTTTAATGCCACCACCAACACCACCTCCAACGCCACCAACTACCCAATCAACCCCACTTACATGGCGCAGGTCAAACAGGCGGTTGACGGGGCCATCGCTGCGGGAATGTATGTCATGATAAATGATCACTGGGACGACGGCTGGCTGGAAGACAATATTACGACAAATGTCAATCCAACCATAAACGCGAAGATGAACTCCTACTGGACGCAGATCGCAACCACCTTTGCCGGTTACGACAACCATTTGCTCTTTGCCGCGGCAAACGAACCGAACGTGACCAGTCCCGCTGAGATGGACACGTTGATGGTTTACTACCAGACTTTCGTCAACGCTGTTCGCGGCGTCGGCGGCAATAACACCAATCGCTGGCTGGTGCTGCAAGGCGGCGGGGACACGTCATGGTTGAATTCCCTGCCGACGGACTCAACCCCCAATCGTTTGATGGTTGAATATCATTGCTACACGCCTTTTCTGTTCACGCAGGCGCAAAGCGATCAATCATGGGGGAACATGCAATACTTCTGGGGGCCGGCCTACCATTATTCCGGCGACCCGACTCGCAACGCCACCTCACCCGAAGAAGGCTACATAGACTTGGGATTCCAACAACTGACCGTTCAGTATGTCAACAAGGGGATTCCGGTAATGGTGGGCGAATTCCAAGCGGCGGGGAAGTCGGTCCTTTCAACAAATGCGACGGAGGCAGCTTGGAATAGTGCTTCCGCATACTATTGGAACAAGTATGTTGTTGACTCCACCCATATCCACGGACTTAGTCCCTTTTATTGGAGCACGCCTGGCAGTCCATTCGACTGGACCACGGGCGCGATTACCGACACGCAATCTGTTTCTGTGTTGACCGGTGGAGTCGCGCCTCCGCCACCGAACGGCGCTCCCTACGCTGCGTCCAACCTTACGGCAACAAACACCGGCAATGGCCAGGTAACCTTGTCCTGGACTGCCGGCAGCGGAGCTACGAGCTACAATCTCTACCGGGCGGCGGAATCCGGCTACGAGAGTCCCATTGCACCGGTCGTCACCGGTATAACCGGCACGTCCTATACCAATACTGGTCTCAATAGCGGCACAACCTATTACTACCAGGTGGGCGCGGGCACCGCCATGAAGAAAAAGACCGTCATCGCCCTGGCCCGGCAACTGGCCATTGACCTGTGGCGCTGGCGCACCGGCCGTTGCACGCTGGCCGAACTCGGCTGGGTGCCGGCTTAACCTTCAACCCTTAACCCTGATTTGATTTTGTCTGCTTCCCGAGAACCAAGCGTGAGTGAATTTGCGACCGGGCGGTTCCTGCCCGCAGCCGGAGCTGGTGTGGTGCAAACCCACCCGTCGGTTAGAAGGGGCGGAACCCCCGGTCGCCGCAGTCACACAAGTATGACACCATGGGCGTTGGCCTTCGCGCCAACTGTCCGGATAGGAGCTGGTGCGTGGCGACTTAGCCAGGCATGCGTTCAAGCGGCGACACCGGTCGATCATACTCACGCGACGGACTCTGGGAAAAACACCGCCATCACGGCGGGGAAAGGAACTGCTGGGTAGAGGAATAAGTGACTAGAGCTTGGAAACAGCTCGAAGCGATTACTGGTTAGTTCGACCTCATCGCTTCGCGCACGTCTCCGCTCCACTCCGTTGCGCTCCGCGTGACATACACCTCAATCAAAAATACTTTTACTCGAATCCCTCAATCCTATTGACAACCCTCATAGGGGCTCCGGCGACTGGTTAGGCGGCGACTGTCGCTCGAACTCTCTTCGCACATATCGGACAAGCTGAAAAATACCAATGCCCCAAAGAATAGTGGCGGCAAAAAAACCAACACGATACCACTCGTGGAAAGAAACCGCATCATCTGGTGAAGTAGGAGTGCGAAGATGAATGCCCATCTCCAAAATGATGCCCAGCAAAGAACCCCAAATCAGAAAAGCAAACGCTGGCAGGCTTGTGCGGCGGTAAGCTGAAAAGGACACAAAAAGCACGATGGCGTTAATGACAACGGAAGCCACAAAATCCGCTTTGCTGAGAAAAGATAAAAATGTCATAAAAGTGTGTAGCCGCCTAACGAAAAANNGGCTCCGGCGACTTCCATGAGAAGGCAGTCAAGTTATTATTTAGCGGCACATGATTTTATTAGTAGGTAACTGATCTCTTTGCAAGACGGGAAAGGATCACGCTTCCATCCGAACTCGCCCGTGAGGGCGGTCCATGATTGGATCCGGGTTCTTACAAAAGTTGCAGGGGGCCCATCTTGTTAACGCGCTCGCCTCGCGGCGGCGCCGTCGCCAGGCCGGCCTCCCTGCTAAATCAGCGTCCATTTAAAGTCTTTTTGATTAAAGGTGGTTTGGGTTTTTCCGGGTTCAGGCCGCCACCAGCACCAGCGTGGGCGCGGCGGGCACGCGGGGTTCATAGTCCGTGCCGTGTTTCCACAGGCTCAGCAGCAGCACGGCCAGTTTGCGGGCCACCGCCACCACCGCGCGTTTCTTTTCGCGGACGCTGGTGCCGACGAGGTGCTGGCCATAGGCGCGCAGCGCACAGGCCGGTCCGAACGGGCCGAGGATGTAATGCGCGGCGCTCACCAACAGGCGGCGCAGCAGGCCGTCGCCGCATTTGCTGATGCGCAGTTGCTTGTCGGTGCCCCCGCTCTGGTCGCGGCCCGGGCACAGGCCCAGATACGGCCCCACATCACGGCTGCGACCAAAGCGCGTTGGCTCGCCGATCTTCAACACGAAGCACAGCGCGGTGAGCGGCCCCACGCCGGCGATCTGCTGGAGGCGCTGCGTGACCGGATAATCGCGTTTGCTGCGCGCCACCAGGTCGCGTTCCAAAGTTTTGATCTGGTTGGTGATCAGGGCGAGCACGGCAAGCACCGGCTGCACCACCGGCAGACACTCGGCAGGCACGGCGGTTAAGATGCTTTTGTGAAACGCTTCGGACGAGGGATTGGCAACCGCGTGCCCGAGGCTCTTGAGCGTGAAGCGCACGGTGTTGATGAGGTTGACACGCGTGCGCACGAGGCTGTCACGCAGCTTCAAGCCCAGCAGATCGAGCTGGGCCTGGGCGGAACCGTGTTGGAGCGGATGGAGCAAGGCCACGTCCGCGCGGGCCAGGCGGGCGAGCATCACGGCATCGCGCCGGTCGCACTTGCGTTCGTGGCGGGTGATGGCGTGGAGCTTGCGCGGATTAGCCACGATGACCGCGGCCCCGAGGCTCGTCAGATACCGGCTGATCCACGGGCTGTGCGTGCCCGCTTCCAGCGCCACGGTGGCGGCAGGATACCGGGTGAGCAACAGCGCGAGGGCCACGCGCTCATTGAGCATGGGCCCTTCGTGAATGATCTGGCCTTGGGCATCCAGGACACAGACGTAATGGCTGCGATCACCGAGATCGAGCCCGAGGGTGAAGCCGCCGGCATGAACCGCGGCGGTGGGAGTAAGAACGGCGACGGGAGTGGTTTTAGTTTGTTTTTTCATAGGCAGAGTAGTCTAACCCAGTAGCTGACACCGGGCCTCTGCCTTCTCATTCTATCTTGTTAGGCCTCTGCGTCAACGAATCAATAAACTTAATAACTGACGGGTCAGACCAATCTGCTGCTCCGACGTGCTCGTTAATAATCAACCCGCGCGTATCTATTACAAATGTCGCTGGAATGGCTCTCGACGTGTAAATATCTGGCAACGGGTGTCCGTCTAACGAAAAAATGGGAGCTTCAGAATCCCGCGCGAGTCTGTTCTTGAAAACCTTGGCAGCAGACTCATCGCTCAAACAAATAATAGCCACGTCGCTGTTGGTAGAGTAATGGGCTGCCAATTTGCCAAGGCTTGGCATTTCGGCTAAACAAGGGCCGCACGATGTCGCCCAGATGTTCAAAATAACCACACGCCCACGGAATTGCTCAAACTTTATGGGCGAAGCATCCTTGCCAACTACTACAAAATCAAATGTCGCTGGCTGTGGAGCAAAAAGATATGGCGGCTGTAAGTATGAATGTGTAGCCGGCTGACTTGCACTGCTTGATGGGTGGAGAAAGTGGATGCGATAAAGAAAATGAATCGTATAAGCCGCACATGTAGCAAATCCCGCCACAAAAACGGCCCCATAAATAATCCACGATTTGAATGATGGCATACGCATAAAATAAGAGGCCTAACAGATAATGGACGCCCCGTTGTGCAGTCTATCCATTTGCATGGCCGACAATGTGTTTCACGGTTAAACTTCTGTCCAGCACGCTTTTGAAGCCGATTTTCCTGCCGGTCACGCCTCAGCAAAGGCTGCAATTATTTCTGCACCGCCGGCGGTGCCACACCCGTGCCTTTGGCGCTGCTAAAACACAATCGGTTCGTTCAGTTTGCCGCATTGGATGCAGCGCGAGCGGTCCACGTCCGCGTCATCGGTATAGACGTAACCGCAAGTCTGGCAGCGAAAAATCCGGTCCTCCGAGTGCGTCGGGCCGAAGCGGCGGCGGCGCATTTCGGAATAGATCCCCACAACGCACAGCGCGCCGAGCAGCAAGGCCACATAAATCACAATCAGCGTGGGAATGCTCATGTTACGGTGATGCGGCGGGCGCGTTCGTCGCGGGTGGCGGCACGGTGTGCCAGTTGAAAATCATCCGGCCAACGGTCAGGCGCGATGACGGGATGAAGCGCATGGCGCGGGCGAGTTCGAGCGCGCGCTGGTCGGCTTTTTCATACTGGTCGGCGGCGGTAAAACCGCTGCCGGCAGGGAGCAAAACGGTTGAAATGACGTTGCCCGCCGCGTCCACGAGCACCTGCACCTCGCTCGGTGCAATCACATTCGCATACGGCCAGTTCGTCAGGTTGATGGGCGCAGGCAACTGTCGTTGGGCCAGCTCGCCTTCGACGCGCAACGTGGAATTTTGCGCGAGCGCAGGTTCAATCGGCAAGCCGGGCGCGCTGAGTTTGACCGACGGTTTTAATTGAAGTTCAAAGCCCGCGAAATGATTGGTCTGCATGAATTGATTAAACGCCAGTCCCAATTCATCGGCGGACAGTGGCAGCCAGCGCGGCGATTCGGTCCAACAGAACGATGGTTGTTGCAAAGCGGCTGTTTGCAGCCGGAAGGCGGACGCAAAATCTTTCTGATGCGGCAGCACAAAGAGCGTGGGGTCGTTCAGCGCAAGCAGTTCGCTGGAATCGTCCGCGAGTCTGAGGGTCGGGACGTTGGTCACTGCGCGCGGGACAATCTGTTTTCGCCCGCCGAATACGAAAAGCAATGCAACATGCGCGGCGAAAACCAGCGCGATAATCGTCAACCACCGGCCGTACGTCCACGGGCCATTGCCTGGCAGTTCTTGCCCCGGCGGAGCCTTCGGCGCCGCCCGGGTTGTTCCCGCAAGTCCGGTCGGCTGCGGTTCGGCGGCAGCGGCGTTCATGGCGCGGCGGGCGCGGTGACGGCGCGCGGCATTGTCGCGAGCAGCGCGTTTTGGATGCCGGCCTCGCGCGCGAGCAACGTCAGATGGATGAACTGGTCGTAAGTCACGGCCTGGTCGGCCTGAATGACGAGCGTGAGCGGGGCGCGGGATTTTTGGACAGCGGTTTTGATCGCTGATTTTAATTTATCCTCGGTGACGATTTGATTGGCGAAATAAAATCGGCCATTGGCATCCACGACCACGGTGACGGTCGGTTTGTCGGTGCCGGGCAGGTTGTCCGCCACCGGCAATCGCAGCGGCAGGCCGGATATGGGCACAAGCGCGCCGAGCATCAGGAAAATGACCAGCAGAAACAAAACCGCGGCGAACGGCGCCATGTCAAACGGACCGCGCAGCAGCCGGGAATGGCGTGGAAATTTCATGAAGGGTTGCCGTTTCCGTTCTCGGTGACGATGTTGACGATTTCGGCGGCGGCGCGTTCCATGTCGAGGACAATTTTATTGATGCGGCTGACGAGATAATTGTAACCGGCGTGGACGGGAATGGCCACGGCGATGCCCGCCGCCGCGCAGATGAGCGCCGTCCAGATGCCCTCCGCCAGCGAATGTTCGCCGCTGATGTGCGCGTAAAGGCCGTCCGACTGCAATTGCCTGAACGTTTCGATGAAACCAAGGATGGTGCCGAGCAGTCCGAGCAGGGGCGCGATTTGAGCGATGGTCGCCAGCAGGTTCAATTTTTCCTCGAGCCGCGGCACTTCGGTGAGGCCGGCTTCCTCGACCGCCTCGCGCACGCGGTCGCGTCCGCGATCGCGGTTGAGAATGGCGGTTTTGACGATGCGCGCGACGGGGCTGGGCGTGGCGTCGCAAATGGCGATGGCCTCGACGACGTTGTCGCGTTTGAGCACGGTGCGGACGCCGTTGAGGAACTCGGCGGAATTGATTTGCGATTGGTGGCAATAGAGCACGCGCTCGATGAAGGTGGCGAGGGCGATGGCCGCGGCGAGCAAAATCAACCAGATCACCGGGCCGCCCTGGGTCAGAAACGTTGGCATGAAGTTTTTATAGGCGGTTGCGGGCAAAGTTCAAAGCGCAAAATTTCTAAATCTGGAATTCAGGGGCCGATTCTGGAGTTAAAACCGTTGCGCCGATTTTCCGGCTGCTAAATTCTGGTGTCCGAATTCCAACTCCTGTATTCTCATCCCATCATGTCTATTGCCGCCGAAAATGTTCTCGTTTTTCCCCGCTCGCTTTTTGAGCAGCTGGGAGTTTTTCAAGGTTTCAGCGCTGATGTTGATCGCTATCTGCCCAAAATCCTGGACAAGAAGAACAACAGTTTTCAGCCCCGCGCCCGGGCGGAGACCGATCCAGCCTTCAAACAAATCATCCCCTACGTGGTAATCACTGATGGAAAAAGCATTCTTCATTATGTTCGTGGCAAGAAGGCTGGCGAACAACGTTTGGTTGCCAAAGGATCCATTGGCATCGGTGGCCACATCAATGACGAAGATCACACATTCTTTGCCGACGGCTTGCAGGCGTTTCAAGCGGCGGTCAAGCGAGAGGTGTGCGAAGAACTTTCCATTCAAGGGGCATTTGACGCACGGCCCGTTGGTCTAATCAATGACGATTCCACCGAAGTTGGTCGGGTTCATTTCGGCATTGTGCATGTGTTGTTTCGCACGCCGGAACAGGTGAAGAAAAACGAGCAAGTCATCACCCAGGTCGGGTTTATTCCGATCGAGCAGCTTAAGACGAAACGCGAGCGAATGGAATCCTGGTCACAGCTTTGCCTTGATAATCTTGATGCGTTGCTGAAGTAAACCGTGGTGTTTGCGGAATTGAGGTTGCGCCAAGAAATTTCTCGGCAAGCGATTGTAACCGGCTAACATCACCGGCAAATGACGAGTTCGGTCAGAAACAAAACTTCCACGAGCAATGTTCCCGTGCGCTGGCGCAAGGAAGTCGAGCGCGTGCTCATCCCGGAAGACCGGATCGCGCGGCGCATTCGCGTGCTGGCGCGGGAAATCGAGCGCGATTTTCACGGGCGCGAAATGGTTGTGGTTTCACTGCTGAACGGCACGGTCATGTTCCTCGCGGACCTGGTCCGGCACCTTTCACTGCCGTTGCGCCTGGATTTCATGGGCGTGGCGAGTTACGGCGCGGGCACGGAATCGGGTGATTTGGTTTTTACGAAGGAGTTGCGCCTGGATGTGCGCGGGCGCGATGTGCTGCTCGTGGACGACATTCTCGACACCGGCAAAACCATGAGCCGTGTGCTGCCGAAAATCCGCGTGCTCAAGCCGCGCCGGATCAAAATTTGCGTGCTGCTGGACAAACCTTCCCGCCGCATTGAAAACGTAAAGGCGGACTACATCGGTTTTGAAATTCCGGATTATTTTGTAGTTGGTTACGGACTGGATTTTGCGGAGCGGTATCGGAACCTGCCATTCGTCGGCGTCTTGCACCCACACATTTATAAACAGGCCTGCCAGCGCGTCAGCGAATCCTTCTGCAACAAATAGTTCATGGAACTGAAATTCATCAGTCTGCTGGGCTGGATCACGATGGTCGCGGTGGCGTGGGCGATTTCCTACAACCGGAAATTGTTTCCGTGGCGGACGGTGATTTGGGGTGTCGGTTTGCAATTCGTCCTGGCCCTGTTGATTTTGAAAACGCCGTGGGGCGGGGCGCTGTTTGATTTCGCCGGCAAGGTGATTCAAAAACTCATCCAATTTTCCAACGAAGGCTGCAAATTTGTTTTCGGCCCGCTGGCGGACGAAAGTTTGCTCGCGGATAAATTCGGTCCCGGCAACGCGGTGATTTTCGCCATTCTCGTCACCGGCACCATCATCATCGTCGCGTGCATTTCGTCGCTGCTGTACCATTGGGGTATTTTGCAACGCGTCGTGCGCGCCATCGCCTGGGTGATGCGCAAGATCATGCGCACCAGCGGCAGCGAAACGCTTTCCGCCTGCGCAAACATCTTCATGGGCCAGACCGAGGCGCCGCTGATGATCCGGCCTTACGTCCCGCGCCTGACCCGCAGCGAATTGATGACCATCATGGTCTGCGGCATGGCGCACATCGCCGGCGGGGTTGCGGCGGTTTACGCGAACATGGGCTTCCGCGCGGGCTACCCCAACACCGCCGGACACCTGCTCACGGCGTCGGTGTTGAATTGTCCCGCCGCGTTGTTGATTGCGAAAATCCTGCTGCCGGAAACCGAGAAAAGCGAAACCGCCGCCAGCGCGCCCGCCACCGTGCCGCGCACCACGGCCAATTCCATTGACGCCATCTGCCGCGGCGCCGGCGACGGTTTCAATCTCGCGCTGAACGTCATCGCCATGCTCATCGGGTTCATCGCCATGATTGCGCTGGCGAATTACGTCGTCACGTGGCCGCAAACGCATCTCGGCATCAGCCATCCGGCCACGCTGCAAAACATTTTCGGCTGGATCAACGCGCCGTTCGCCTGGCTCATGGGCGTGCCGGCGCAGGATTGTTTCAACGTCGGGCAAATTCTCGGCGAACGCATCGTGCTCAACGAATTCGTCGGCTTCCTTGATCTCACGGCCAACGCGAAACAACTGGCGCTCGACCCGCGCAGCTTTACGATTGCGACCTACGCGCTGTGCGGCTTCGCGAACTTCGCGAGCATCGCCATCCAGGTGGGCGGCATCGGCTCGCTCGCGCCCGAACGCCGCAGCGAGATGGCCAAAATCGGTTTCCGCGCAATGTGCGGCGGCCTGCTCGCCGCCTACATGACGGCCTGCCTTGCGGGAATTTTGCTTTAAGTTTTTTCAACCACGGATGAACACGGATTGACACGGATGTTTCAAACCGAAGTGCGCTGAAAGCGCAAAAGATAATAGCCCAAGTCAAACGAGCGCAGCGAGAGCCGCCCTGGGTTAGTGGCTCGTTAAAATGTAGGAGACGACGTAAGGAGTCTCTAACTTGTCTTTTAGAAACCGAAGAAATTTGAGACTCGTCACCTCGTCTCCTACAAAGAAAGATTTTTGAACAGGCTGTTCGCTTGAACCGTTTCTTGATTAGCGTCCGCCGGTCGTTTAATTTGCGGACTTCGGTTTTATGGCATTGCTCAACGACAATTATTTGAAGCTGAAGGCCGGCTACCTGTTTCCCGAAATCAGCCGGCGCGTGAAGGCGTTTTGCGACGCGAATCCCGAGGCCGCCCAACGCCTCATCCGCTGCGGCATCGGTGATGTGACCGAACCGTTGCCGCTCGCCGCCATCGCCGCCATGCACCGGGCCGTGGACGAAATGGCTGTGCGCGAGACGTTCAAAGGCTACGGCCCGGAACAGGGCTACGAATGGCTGCGCGCCGCCATCGCCAAAAATGATTTCCGCGACCACGGTTGCGACATCGCCGCCGCCGAAATTTTTGTCAGTGACGGCAGCAAATGCGATTCGGGCAACATCCTCGACATCTTCGGCCACAAAAACAAAATCGCCGTCAGCGACCCGGTTTATCCGGTTTATGTGGACACGAACGTGATGGCCGGCCACACCGGCGAAGCCAACGACGCGGGCACTTATGCCAGGCTCGTTTACCTGCCGTGCAAACCCAGCAACGGCTTCATTCCCGAACCGCCCAAGCGGCACGTGGATGTGGTTTATCTTTGCTCGCCGAACAACCCGACCGGCGCGGCGGCCAATCGTCCGCAACTCGAAGCGTGGGTGAAGTACGCGCTGGAACACAAGGCCATCATTTTGTTCGACGCGGCCTACGAGGCTTACATCACCGACGCCAATCTGCCGCATTCGATTTACGAGATTCCCGGCGCGCGCGAGTGCGCCATCGAATTTCGCAGTTGCTCGAAGAACAGTGGGTTTACCGGCGTCCGTTGCGCGTTCACCGTGGTGCCCAAATCGCTCAACGCGCAGACGAAGGACGGCACCTTCCAGCCGCTGCATCCGCTCTGGCTGCGGCGGATGACGACGAAATTCAACGGCGTGAGTTACATCACGCAGCGCGCCGCCGAGGCGCTTTACTCGCCCGAGGGCAGGGCGCAGGTGCAGGCACTCATCGGGCATTATCTCGGCAACGCGAAAGTGTTGCGTGAAGGCGCGAAGAAAGCCGGGCTGAAAGTTTTCGGCGGTGTGAACGCGCCTTACATCTGGGTGAAAGCGCCGAAAGGCGTCACGAGCTGGCAGGCGTTCGACAAAATTCTCGGCGAAGCCAACGTGGTCATCACGCCCGGCAGCGGTTTTGGCTCGAAAGGCGAGGGCTATTTCCGCATCAGCGCCTTCAACAGCCGCGCCAATGCCGAGGAAGTCGCGCGCCGGTTGCCGGAATTGAAGTGGTAATGAAACATTGAGTTGTTCATGAAGAAGAAAGTCAAAATTCGCAATGGCTCGGCAAAATCAGTAGTTCTCCGCCGAAAGCAATTGGGTTTTCTTGCGCTCAAAGGTAAAATTCACTGGACCGGAAATCTCAATGCGATGCGCCGAAGCCGGATTTTGAAAACGCCATTTGAGGCGGGGAAAAGCGGCGAAGGGCTGGCGCAGTCCAAGACGCTGGCGCGTATTCCGGCGGCTGGCGAGTGACGCGAAGCGTTTTGGAGTGCGCCAGCCCTCTGGCGCTTTGGAACGGCGCAATGGCAACGGGCGGACGGGGCGCACCCGCAAACGGGACGGACTGGTCGCGCACTCCGCATTCCGAATTCCGCATGGGCAACTTGTCGCGTCCCGCATGGCGGGACGGACGGAAACTCTTTTCCTGAATTCAGTTTGGGATGGACGATGGGGACAATTGGCGTTTGAAGTTTAAATCTTGATTCAAAAACCGCTCACAATTACTAATTTTATTAATCATGCACGCCGACCATCATATCAAACGATTCTTCTTCAAATGGAATGCTCTGATTGCTGTCATCATCATTGTTATTGTCGCAGTTCTGCTTTTGCGGCGGTTGGAGTGGCAAGCTTTCGCAGCAATCGCCGCTGTCGTCCTGTCATTCGCTTTCGGCGCGTTTTTGAATCA
>PLAY01000090.1 GCA_003134375.1 Limisphaerales bacterium
GCTTAACTAAGGGCCATTCAGGACTGACATCTTTTCGCATCGCGAAGGCAGTAAAAATGCCTATTCACGAATTCTTTCGCGGTATTCCCCTGTTTTAAATTTTATTCCCCGAGCAGGTGGTACGGCTGGGCGGTGTCGTCGCCGACGTGGGTTTTCGGCGCGGCCTTGAGCGAGAAGGTGAAGGCGACGGTGAAATCTTTGGGGCCGTTGCCGTTGTCAATCACCCGGAAGGTCAGCGCGCCGGTCCAGCTCCGCAGGTCGCGATAGACCGAGTAATTTTGTTCCTGCAAACGGCCGTTCGCGGCGTTGAAATCGTGCCGCGCGCGCAAACCCCAATTGTCATTCACCCGGTAAAACATGGTGCTGGTGATGAAATTGTTGGCTTGCGTGAATCCATCAAAGCCGCTGCGCAAATACCAGTGGCCGAGTCCCCAGCTCCAGCGTTCATTCGGTGTGAAGGTCAATTGATGAAACGCCAGATTCAAATCGCCGCCGTTGATGGCGTAGCGCAGTTGTGAATTCAGCACAATCCACGAGCGCGGCTTGAACGTGAGGTCGGAGTAAAGGTCGCTGAACGTCTCCCGATTGCTGAACGGTTCGTCGAGATTGACCTGGTCCCGGCCCGGGGTAAGCCGCCAATCCAGCGTCACGTTCCAATCAAGCAGATTGTCGAGCTGCCCGTCGCGCCGGGTCTGGAGCGTGTTGCGCAGGCCGAAACGAATGACGTTCTCGCTGTCAATGGAATCAATGTTGTTGTAATCGGGAAATTGAACCGGCAACAGCAGCAGGCTGGGCAACGCGGAATCGAACTGCGGCAGTTGCGCCGGCGGCGTGCTGGGCGAGGGCACGTAGGCGTAGGTCACCGACGGCTCGATGATGTGGCGCAGGCCGTCAATGGCCAGAAGTGAATTCGTCGCGCCCGCCCAAAGCTGCGAGGCTTTGAATGAAGTTTCGACGCCGGTGTTGAATACTTTGCGCCAGGCTTCATCGTTCGTGGCGCCCGGTCCGCTCTCCGTGCTGTAATAGGTGAAGCGCCCGCCGACGCGCGGGGTGACATTCAGCCAGCCAAAAAACGTCTCCGGCAGGAGCAGTTGATGATAGGTGTCGGCACGGGAGGCGGAATAATTCAGCGGCGCGGGTCCATTCGTGTCCGCAAAAAACATCCGGTAATAGCCCGCCGAACTTTCGCTCTCGTAATAAAACGGCGTGTTTAAAACCTGCTGGCGATAGCCGGTAAGTCTCACGTCGGGCAACCGCTCGACCTGGTTGAAGAAATCATTGACCTGCGGCGTGGTTTCGGCGTCGAGACTCCAGTTGTTCCAATACTTGTTGACCTCGGTAAAGGAGTAGGGCTGCGGATTATTGCGATAGTCGCCCTCAAAAAAATCATGCAGCAAGAGCGGATCGCTCTGGTAATTCACGAGCGCCTTCACGTTCAAATTGGTGGCCGGGGTCGCCTGGTAGCCGAAATAAACGCGCTGGCGGTTTTCGGGAATTCCATCAACCCACGGCGTGCCGTTCGTGCTGGTGGTTGGTCTTTGGTCGTGCAAATAGTAATACTTAAACTCCGCCTCGCCCCATTGACCGAGGTGCAGATTCAGGTCCGGCCCCCCGCCCGCACCCCGTTCCTCGCGATAGTCCAGATGAATCTTTCCGTCCACCGCATCGTTGAGATACCACGTGTAAGTGCTCAGCAAAAACGGCCCGTAGGCGCTGCGGTAGCCGGGAAGAAAATTGAAGTTGTTGACATGCTCGCCCAGATTACGCCGATAATACGGAAAATAAAACGCCGGCACACCGTCCATGAACAGCACGGCGTTCCACATCTCGATGTATTTCCCCGGTACAATTTTCACGCGGCTGGCGCGAACGCGAATCGCCGGGTCGCTTACGTCATCGGTCGTGACGAAAGCGTGGCGCGCGGTGTAGGTTTTATTGGTCGTGTCGCCCTGTAACTGCCGGCCTTGCGCGAACACCGGCGGTTTACCCGTGCGAAATTCTTCGCTCTGCATCTGGTGCGTTTTGAAATTGTAGCGAATGTGTTCGCCGGTCCAGGTGAGATCGCCCTGCTCGATGCGCACGTGGCCGTCGGCCTCCACCTCGCCCGACTGGTAATCGAGCCGCGCGCTGTCCGCGATGAGCGTGGCATTGGTGTTATACTGCACAAAGACATTCGTGCCGTAAGCCGTGTTGCCCACAACGTCCACGCTGCCTCCCGGCGCGCCGGGAATGACTTGATTGAGCGTCCGCACATCCCACAACGACTGCTGCTGGGCCAGGGCAGCCAATGAAAAAAACGCAAATAAACAGGCGAGCAGAATAATGGCGGGCAATCTTCTCATTAGGCGCGGCCAATTAAACAGAACGCTTTCCGGCTGCCAAGCGGGATTTCACCGCCAAGGCGCCGGGGGCGAACCTGAAATAATCGTTTCTTCGCGCCTTCGCGTCTTTGTGGTTAGTCCTTCGGCACAAAGGTGAAGGCCACCGCCGCCAGGATGCACACAAACGCGGCAAGATGGTTCCACCGGATTTTCTCGCCGAGATACAAAATCGCGAAGCCGCAAAAGACGGCGAGCGTGATGACTTCCTGGATGATTTTGAGTTGCGTGGCGGAATAAACCGAGTTGCCCCAGCGATTGGCCGGCACCTGCAGCAGATATTCGAAGAAAGCGATGCCCCAGCTCACCAGGATGACGAGCAGCAGCGGTTTGCTTTTGAATTTCAAGTGGCCGTACCACGCCACCGTCATGAAAACGTTCGAGCAGGTCAGCAGCACAACGGGCAGCCAGCGGGATTGAGTCAGGTCGTTCATGATTTGGGAAAAGGAATTTTGTGTTTGGTGCGGATGCGATCCAAGACTTTGCGAGCGGGTTCACCTTTGCCCGCCTTCATTTCATCCAAACCGCGCTGAATGCCGCGCAGGGCATCCACCAAATCGTCCGAGCGCTGGCCACGCGCTTTCAGCCCGCCAACATATTTGCTGATGGGATATTTTTTTGTATCAAGCAAAACCGACTTCACGCCGCTAAAAATGAATCCACCCGCAAACAGAGTCAAATGGGAATGCGGTAAATTGAGGTGCGTTTGCAGAACAGCTCCGTTAGGAGCGACATCTATGTAGAAACTAGAACCAATAAAATCTCCAGCTCCGTCGGGGCGGCATATTCAGGGAACGGAGAGGCGGAAGATGCCGCTCCTGATGGAGCTTGAAAATCTCTTTTTGTCCGGGTTCTACAAAGATGCCAGCGCCTCCGGCGCTGGGGCCGGCCGGTTTTGAATCCCGCGCGAACGTCATGAATACGTTCGAGCAGGCTATAACCTCACCGGAATTTTTTTGCTCGCCAAAAATTTCTTCACATCACCGACGGTGTAGGTGCCGAAATGGAAAATGCTTGCGGCGAGGACGGCATCCGCCCGGCCTTCCAGCAATACCTCGGCCATGTGCTCCAGACTGCCCGCGCCGCCGCTGGCCACCACTGGCACGCCCACCGATTCACTGATGCGCCGGGTGATGACCAGATCAAACCCGGTTTTCATGCCGTCGGCGTCAATGGAGTTCAAAACGATTTCGCCCGCGCCGAGCGATACGGCGCGTTTGGCCCACTCCACGGCGTCCAGCCCGGTCGGTTTGCGAGCGCCGTGCGAAAAGACTCCCCATTTGTCCGGCGCAACTTTCTTCGCGTCAATTGAAACCACGATGCACTGGCTGCCGAATTTTTCCGCCCCGGACCGAATCAAATCGGGATTCGCCAGCGCCGAGGAGTTGATGCTGATTTTGTCCGCACCCGCGCGCAGCATCGTGTACATGTCGTCCACGGACCGGATGCCGCCGCCGACGGTGAGCGGCATGAAGCATTGGTCGGCGGCGCGCTGGATGACGTCCACCATGGTCGTGCGGCCATGCGCGCTGGCGGTAATGTCGAAGAACACCATTTCGTCCGCGCCCTGCTCGTTGTAGCGGAGCGCCAGTTCGACGGGGTCGCCGACGTTGCGGAGTTCGCCCGCCTCGGCCTTGCCGAACTGGACGCCGCGCGTGACTTTGCCATCATGAACGTCGAGGCAAGGAATAACTCGTTTGGCCATCATCGCGTCCATTGAAACGGCACCGGGCGCGCAAGGCAATTTTTTAAGCTTATTAACTTATTAACACCTATTGACACTTGCTGCGGGGCATGCCAGCGCCGAACATTTTCTTGGTACGCTGAAACCTATTTGCTGCGCTCACCGTCTTAGGAAACAGAAGCGGCCGTGGAAACGGTGTTAACAACCGGCCACGGCAAGTTGATTGTTGAATGTGGGAATGTGGTTTATTGTCTGATGAAATAGATTTTTGAATTATGAAACTACATGTTTTGACTTTGAATTTGGCATTGGTGGCTGCGTCGGCCGGGTTGACGGGATGCCAGAATCCCGACGGCACGCAAAACAACACGGGCTCGGGGGCATTGATTGGTGGCGTGATGGGAGCAATCACCGGCTCGGCCATTGGCGGCCGTCACAACGGCGGGCAGGATGCGCTGATTGGCGCGGCGGCGGGCGTGATTGCCGGCGGCTTGATCGGCAATTCCATGGATCGCGAACAGGAGGCCCGGCTCAAGGCGCAGGCGCCTCAGACTTACGTCAAAGTGGACCAAGGCCAGCCGTTGAGCATTGCGGATGTGAAGGCGCTCGCGAAAGCGGGCATCAGTGAAGACGTGATCATCAACCAGATTCAAAACTCGCGGACAGTTTACCATTTGAGCCCGGCGGACATCATTGACCTGCGCGACGCGGGTGTGACGGACAAAGTCGTCAATTACATGATCAACACACCGTCCACTGCGGGCGCTGCGGCCCCGGGCAACACCGTGGTTATCCAGCAGGCTCCGCCGCCGCCACCGGTGGAAACGGTGGTGGTCGCCGCACCGGGACCAGACTACATCTGGATTGGCGGCGAATATGAATGGAGCGGAATCTCCTGGGTGTGGATCGGTGGACACTGGGGCTATCCGCCCCACCCGCACGCCGTGTGGGTTGGCGGACGTGCCTGGCATGATCGCTATGGCTGGCACCACGACCGCGGATACTGGCGTTAATTTCCACACACCAAAACGGCGCGCAGACAGATCCCCATTCTCCACCGCTCCTGCCGAAGAAGGGTAGGCGCGGACGTCAGTCCGCGCTGATTTTAGGGCGGTTCCAACTTTGATGTAGCGCAGACATTCTTGTCTGCGGGTTTGCGGGACATTCTTGTCCCGTGTTTCATCCTCACGAAAGAGGCGACTGGAAAGTCGCCTGAATCCCGCAATGCGGGACTGGAAAGCCTGCGCTACGT
>PLAY01000047.1 GCA_003134375.1 Limisphaerales bacterium
CCGCCATGATGCCCGTCTGCACGGGCTGGCTCACAGATTTGCGTCTGATGATGCCGGGGGCGATCTTCTCCACCGGATAAAACGTCTGGCTGTTGATCGGCCCCTTGCCATCCAGCGGCTGGCCGAGGGCGTTGACGACGCGGCCCAGCAGCGCCTTGCCGACGGGCACTTGCAGCAGTTTGCCGGTCGTGCGCACTTCCTGGCCCTCCTTGATGCCGGTGTAATCGCCCAGGATGATCGCCCCCACCTCCGTCTCCTCCAAATTCAGGGCCAGGCCGACCACGCCGTTGCCGAAGTCAAGCATCTCGTTGAGCATGGCGTCCGACAGCCCCTCGATCTTGGCCACGCCGTCGCCGATCTCGCGGACGGTGCCGATATTTTGGCGGGTGACGCCGGTTTTCAGGCCGGAAATCTGGGCCTCAATTTCTTGCAACAATGTACTCATAAGTGGTTGAATTCTTAGAAACTCTCCTGCAACGCGGCCAGACGCCCCTGGACGCTCCCGTTGTAAACGTCGCCCCCGACCTGGATGCGCACTCCGCCGATCAAGGCGGCGTTTTGCGTGAACGCAAAGCTCAAGCCGGGACCGTATCTCCGGGTCAGGTCGCTTTGGATTTGTTCCTGAAGTTGCGCCGACAGCGGCGTCGCGCTCTCAATCCGCGCCGACCGGCGGGCGACTTCCAGCCTGACCAGCCGTTGAAAATAAGAAAGAATCGCGAAGTAACCGCGCGGTTTCCGCTCGATGACGGCGGCCACGGCCTGCCGCGCGCGGTTTTCATCGAGCGTTTCGCCTGCCAGACAGCACCGAAAAAGTTGGCGGCCCTCGCGGCGGGTTTGTTTGGAGAGTTTCATTCCGATCAGGCAGGCGGCTTACGCCGCCAATTGGCGTCGTGTTTCCTCGACCAATCGTTGCTGGTCAGCGGGCGTGAGAACCTTGCCGCTGACGACAGCCGTCGTTTGCACGACGAGCGCGGCCACTTCGCGTTTCAGCTCAATGAGCATCCGCTGGCGCTCGAGCGTGGTGGCCTCGCGGGCTTTGCTGATGATTTGTTCCGCCTGAACGATGGCCTTCTGCGTTTCCTGCTCCTGAACGCGGGCTGCGGCCGCGCGGGCTTCCTCAATGAGTTTGGTCGCCTGCACGCTGGCCTTCTCCAGGACCTCCTGTTGCAACGCTTCAGTGCGGGCCAATTCCGCCTTGATCTTGTCGGCGTTGGCCAAACCCTCGGCTATGCGCTGGCGACGCTCCGCCAGGACCGTGAGAATGGGCTTGTAGGCAAACTTGACCAGGAGACCCGCAACCAGCGAAAAGCTGATCACTTGCGCGATGAAATGCGGCCAGTCCAGCCCGAATTGGTCCGCGGTTTTGAGCAAGTCGCCGCCGATGCTGCCGAACAAAATCAAATGCGTCATAAATCGAATAAAAAGCTGGCGCGGAGCGCTCGGCTCCGCGCCATTTAAGTGATTATTTCCCTCCCAGGAAGATCGCGTAGAACACGATGGCCTCGGAAAGCGCCATGCCAAGAATGGCGATGGCGATCACCTTCCCGAACGCGCCGGGATTGCGTCCCACCGCCTCAGAAGCCTTCATGCCAACCAGTCCCACGCCGATGGCCGAACCGAGGCCGGCCAGACCGACGTGAATGCTGCCGCTCATCTCTGCCAACATTGGTGTTAACATATTTTTTCCTTTCGTTTTCCTCAACGGCTCCCGCGGTGGACCACGGTCAAGCCGCTGAAATTTTTCAATGGTTTAATGATGCTCCTCGCCGGCTTCCTCCTCATGCGTGCAAATTAACGCTGTGAATACGGCGGTCAGGAGCATGAACACCACCGCCTGAATGAAGCCCACCAACAGTTCCATGAAATAAAACGGCACGGGCAGCAGCGCGCCAAAGACGACCCTGGCCCAGGCTGGATGCTGAACCAGGTTCGACATGGCTTCCAGCAGGTTCTCGCCTGCAAACATGTTGCCGTAAAGACGGAAGCTTAACGAAATCGGCCGGAAGGCAATCGAGAGCATCTCCAGAAAACCGACGGCGAAGAACACCACGATCATAAAATATTTGATGACGCCGGTGCTGTCGCCTTGGGGGCCAAAAATGTGCAGGAAGGTGCCCTTGACACCACTGAATTGGAGCGCCCAAACCGTCCAGCAAGCGAAGAAAATCATGGCCATCGCGAACGTCATGTTAAGGTCGGCATTGCCGGCCCGCAGCAGCGGTCGCGTCACTTCAAAACCGTGTTCACCTTGATGTCCCCAGCCAATCGTGCCGGCACCGGGAATCAGCCCGAACCAGTTCGTCGCCAGGATGAAAATGAAAATCGTCGCGAAAAACCAGAATGTCTTCTTCACCAGTCTCGATCCGATGATGCTTTCGAGAAAACCGTAAAGTCCTTCCACCAGCCATTCCCAGAAATTCTGCGCACCCGACGGCACTTTCTGAATTTTCCGGGTGGCGAACCGGGCGAACAAAATCACGCCCACCGCCACAATCCACGTCACCAGCATGGAATTGGTGATGAAACCGCCTTGGTGCCCGAGGGACTGGGCGCTATGAGGAATGCCCTGCTCCGCGGGAACGGCCGGTGATGCGCCGGATGCCGCCAACGCGGCGGGCTGGGCTGCCGATGGAGCGGCATCGCCCGTTGCCGCATTCAGTGCGGCGGCCGGAACGCAAACAAGAAAGGCACACGCGATTATCAGTCTGAGTGGTTGCATCTAACCTCAGCAAATCCATCCGCCGAACTCGACCCCTTTGTTCTCCCGCAGTTCCGGTCGGAAGCTTAAAGACACTGCCGAAACGCGGGAAAATCACAAGCCATTTTTGGAGAATTTCCACACGAATTTTGCCCGGCCACCGCCCATGCGCTTGAAGAAAAGAACCAAAACCGCTCACTCGACGATTGGCTTATGATCTCTCATGGGAAGCTGCATTGTGTTCATGAAATCCAATGGGTCATCTCGGCTAGCGGACGAACTCCAACCCAATTAGCTCGTCGTGCGATGTGCAAAACTTTGCTTCAGGTGAAGCAAAGTTTTGTCATCAAGTTGGAAACCCAGATAATTACAAAACTACGGACTTGTCAAATTCGGCGCAATCGCTCCGGTGTCTCCCCTCGTTCGCGGAGCGTCCGCAGACTGAGCGCGTCATGGCGCTTGGCCAGCCGTTTCCCTTTTTCATCCAGCATCAGCGCGCAGTGGTAAAACGCCGGCGGCGTCAAACCCAGCGCGCGATAAAGCAAAATCTGCCGCGCCGTGCTCATCAGCAAATCCGCTCCACGCACCACCTCGGTGATGCCCATTGCCGCGTCGTCCACCACGCAGGCGAGTTGATACGCCGGCACGTCGTCATGCCGCCACACGACGAAATCGCCGAAATCCTTTCCGGCCACGAACTGCTGCGCGCCAAAATTTCCATCGGTGAAGGAAATGGTCTCGCCATCAGGAACGCGAAAACGCCAACTGAATTTACGATTTACGATATCAGATTGGCGATTTGAACGGCAGGTTCCGGGATAAATCGGTCCTTCATCGTCGCCGGCGTTGGGCGCGCTGGCGGCATCGCGGATGTCCTTGCGCGAACAGGTGCAGGGATAAACGAAGCCGCCGGCCCGGAGTTTTTCCAGCGCGGCAACGTAAAATGACCGCCGTTCGCTTTGCGAATACGGCTCAAAATCTCCGCCGCAATCCGGTCCCTCCTGCCATTCAAAACCGAACCAGCGGAGGTCTTCGATCATTTGCGGGACGAACTCCAGTTTGAAACGCGTGGAGTCAATGTCTTCGTTGCGCAAAACCAAAATGCCACCGTTCGCCCGCGCCCGTTCCTGCGCCACCCAAAACGTCCGCGCATGGCCGAGATGCAGAAGCCCGGTCGGCGACGGGGCGAGGCGCCCGCGATAGCTCGAGGCGAGGATGGAAGATGGAGGATGGAGAATAGAGGAACGCTGTTGGGCGTCACTTTCCATCTTCAATCCTCCATTCTCCATCTTCGTTTTCCTGGTTCTTTTGTTGTTCAAAAAGGTTCATTGGGATTTGCCGCCAGCCATTCGCCCAGACCGGGCAGCGGCGCGGACAACACCTTTTGGACTTTGGTGATGTTCAGCGACGTGTCCAGTGCGCGCGGCGGGCCGGGAAAATCTTTTGCCGAGCCGGATTCAATTTTCGTTTTCACTTCCGGCCAGCGTTGGACGAGCAGTTGTCCAATCTGCCAGCGTGAAAGTTTTTCCGCCCCGGCCAGGTGGAAAAGCCCGGCCCGTTCCTGATTCGCCAAATCCCATACTGCGCGCGCCGTTTCGACCGCCGGGATCGGGCAACGAAATTCGTCTGTGAACAGTTTCATCCCTTGCGATGTTTGCAGCGACCGGCGGAGCTGTTCGTTAAAACCGCGATTGCCCGCGCGTGATGTGCCGCCATTGAGCGACGTGCGCACAACGGTGTGGCGCGGATTGCGCAAAACGATTTGCTCGGCGGCGGCTTTGGTCTCGCCATAGACGTGAATCGGATTCACCGCGTCGGCTTCGGCGTAATTCCCTTTGCGCCCGTCGAAAACCAAATCCGAGGAAAAGAAAACGAACGGAATGTCCGCCGCGAGCCCGGCCAAAAGCGCGGTTACGTCAACATTCACGCGCCGCGCCAAATCGGGATTCGACTGCGCAGCGGCGACCGTGCTGACGGCGGCACAGTGAATGACGAGTTGCGGTTGGTCTTTCTGAAATTCACGCCGGACGACGGCAGAATCAAGCAAATCAAGCTGGTCGCGCGTCAACGCGCGCACGCGCCAGTGCGAGGCAAATCGCAGCGCAGTTTGGACGAAATAATTCCCAATCAGCCCATTCGCGCCGGTGATCCAGACCAGATTGTTCAACGGTTTCACAATCGGTTTTGCCAGTAACCCGGTCGGCGTGCGCCATGAGCGACCGCAACAATTAGAATCTGCTCCGGGTCGTCCCGATAAACCACTGCATACGGAAAGCGCGGCAAGGTCACTTTGCGGGTGCCGTCGCGACGAAGCGGGCGGCGCAAAGGGTCGGCCTGGATTTGCCGGCTGGCGAGTTTTACGACCGTAAAAAAATCATCACCCAGACCGGGAAGACGACCATTGTAGAAAACTGCACTTTCGGCAAGCTCGCTTTCGGCTTGCGGATGAAATTTAACGGGCTTCATCCAGTTTGGCCTGAAGCCGGGCAAACACTTCTTCGGCGGGCACCGCCTTCACTTTTCCAGAATCAATCTCTTCGAGCCGACGGGCAATTTCATTGTCCCAGACATTCTCGATTTCAGCGGCGGAAAGATTTTCGACCGGTTCAAGGTCGCGGATGAGGCGGGCGAGTAATTGCTCGCGATCCGGCCGGGAAAGCTCACGCACTTCTTCGGTCACTTGTTCCAAAGTTACTGGCATAATAGTGAAGGCAATCTACGTCCATCAGCAATGACGGGCAACCAAATGTTTTACAGCCAGCAGCCCGATTATTCCGACCAAAAGGACGGCTTTCAGCAGCCACGTTCGAACTGATTTAAAAGGTTCAAAATCAGAATTTGAATGCATATCTTTGGAAACGCTGAATAATTGTAAATTAACCAGCCGTCGCTTTGCGACTGCCGCATTCAATCCACAAACCGCTTCGTCAGGTTTCCGTAAGCATCAATCCGCCGGTCGCGCAGGAACGGCCAGTGGGTGCGCGTCACGTCCACGTTGGCGAGGTCAATGGGAACAATCAAAATTTCCTCTTTGGCCGCGCCGGCTTTGGCGAGAATTTCGCCGGACGTGCCGGCTACGAAACTTTGGCCCCAGAATTCGATGCCTTTGCCCGCGAGTTTTTCGTGCCCGATGCGATTGACCACGGCGACGTAACAGCCGTTGGCGATGGCGTGGCTGCGCTGGATGGTTTCCCACGAGTTGTGCTGGCGCTCGCCGTATTTCTTTTTTTCGCCCGGAAGCCAGCCGATGGCGGTCGGGTAAAACAGGATTTGCGCGCCTTGCAGGGCGGTGAGCCGCGCGGCTTCCGGATACCATTGATCCCAGCAAATCAGCACGCCGATTTTGCCGTGGCGCGTCTGCCAGGCCTTGAAGCCAAGGTCGCCGGGCGTGAAATAAAATTTCTCGTAATAAAGCGGGTCGTCGGGAATGTGCATCTTCCGATAGCTGCCCAGCAACGAGCCGTCGGCATCAATGATGGCGGCGGTGTTGTGATAAACCCCGGCGGCGCGTTTCTCAAAGAGCGAGGCGATGACGACCACATTGTGTTTCCTGGCCAGTTTGCAGAAAGCATCGGTGCTGGGGCCGGGAATGGGTTCGGCCAGTTTGAAATTCCCATGATCTTCTTTCTGGCAGAAATACTGCGAGCGGAACAGTTCCTGCGTGCAGATGATTTGCGCGCCGCGCCGGGCCGCGCGTTCGGCGAACGCAAGCGTTTTTTTTAAATTCGCGTCCGGGTCGGCGGAACCGGCAGTTTGAATCAGCCCAAGTTTGACGGTTTGGGCGGAAGCGCGTTTCATTTTTTGGCGCGGGCGTTGAGTCGCGCGGTTTCTTCGAGGATGATGGTTTTGACGTGCGTTTCCTCGGCCTGATGCGGAGCGGTCTGGCCGAACAGTTCGCGGATGAATTTGCCGAGCGTCTCGTTGGTCGGGCCGTAACCGTCATGGTAGATGTAGTATTCGAGGTCATACATCAACTGGTCGGCGGTCGCGTAACGGCGGGTCAAATCACGCGCGAGGCAGTGATGCAAAATATCGTTGAGTTTGTCGTCAATCCGCGGGTCGAGCGCGCAAAAATCAGGAATCGGCTGGTTCAGGATGCGGTTGCGCGATTCCTCGGCGTTCTCGCCTTTGAATAAATTCCGCCCCAGCAACAGATGCGCCAGCACGACGCCGACGGAAAAAAGATCGGAACGCCGGTCGGTCACTTGAAAATCCGCCTGTTCGGGACTCATGTAATCGGCCTTGCCGGCGATGACTTCGCCCTCCTGATCGGTCAGAAAGCCGCGCGCCTTGGCGACGCCGAAATCGGTCAGCTTCACGTCCCCCTCAAAGGCGATCATGATGTTTTTGAAACTCACGTCTCGGTGAACGATGCCCAGCGGCTTGCCGTCCTTGTCGGTTTTGGCGTGCGCGTAGGCCAGGCCGCGCGCGACCCGGCTGGTGATGAACACGGCGAGTTCCTTTGGCAACACACGGCGTTTGTCGTTCAGTTGGCGGGTGAATTGCTCCAGATTCACGCCGCGAATCAATTCCATGGCGATGAAACAAACGCCGTTGGTTTCGCCGAGATGGTAGGTTTGAACGATGTTCGTGTGGATCAAATCGGCGACGAGCTTGGCCTCGCCGATGAAATTCTCGATGAACATCTTCTGGCTCGCGTAATGGGAGCGGATGATCTTGATGGCGATGCGCTTGGCGAAATTGCGCGCGCCTTTCTGCTCGGCTTCATAGACAATCCCCATGCCGCCCTCAAAGATTTTGCGGACGACTTCGTAGTGAAACTCGCTTTGAATTGTGAAGAGCGGCACGGGCGGATGGTGTGAAAATGTTCCGCAAAGTCAAGTCCGGGTCTCAGACGGGGAAAAGAAAGCCCTTATTTTTTATGTTTTTTTGCTTGCACAATGCGGGTGAACTTCTTTAATTCTACCCAAGTCAAATGACTTTTTAACCAAAAACCGTAACACAACAACCATCAAGGACACCGATTATGGCAAACGCACTCTCGAAATCCCAACTCGCCGCCGCAATTGCTGAAAAGGCTGAAATCTCCAAAAAGCAAGCGGTGGAAATTCTCGAAAACATCGCCGCCCTCGCCTACAAGCACGCGAAGGACACCTTCACGCTGCCCGGCATCGGCAAGCTCGTGCTGAAGAACCGCGCCGCCCGCATGGGCCGCAACCCCAAGACCGGCGAAACCATTTCGATCCCGGCCAAGCGCGTCGTCAAGTTCCGCGTCGCCAAAGCCGCGAAGGACGCCATCCTCGGCGGCAAGTAATTTCCGGATTTACAACAGGCGCTCTGATTTTTCGGAGCGCCTTTTTTATTCTGTCAGTGGTCAGCAGTCAACGGTCAGCAGCAAAATGCTCCCGGCCCGACTCCAAACGCTACTGACTACTGACGATTGACTGCCGGCTTATTTCATGAAAATCGCCGTTGTCGGTTGCGGGGCCGTGGGGAGCTACTACGGTGCCAGGGTCTGTTGCGCCGGGCAGGACGTTCATTTCCTGCTCCGCTCCGACTACGACGCTGTGCGGCAAAGCGGCGTGACCGTCCGCAGTTTCGAAGACGATTTTCACGTTCAACCCAAATGCGCAAGGACGCCGGATGAAATCGGCGTGTGCGACCTTGTGTTGATCGGACTGAAAACGACCGCCAACGATCAATTCCCGAAATTACTGCCTCCATTGGTCGGGCCACAGACTGCCATCGTCACGCTGCAAAATGGTTTGGGCAACCCGGAACAATTGGCGCGGCTCTTTTCGCCGGAACAAATCCTCAGCGGACTCTGTTTTGTCTGCCTCAATCGCGTCAAACCGGGCGTCATCCATCACATGGAATACGGGATGATCGTGCTCGGCGAGTTTCAGCGCCGGGCCGGGCCGCGCACGCAAAAACTGGCAGCGATATTTCAGGACGCCGGGGTGCCTTGCAAAGTCACGGACAACCTGGCACAGGCGCAATGGGAAAAACTGGTCTGGAACATTCCCTTCAACGGACTCGGCGTCGCCGGCGCGGTTGGCTATGACGCCTTTACCCAACTTCCATCTGCCAACTTCCATCTGCCATCCGTCGGCCCCTGTTTGCCGACGGACAAACTGCTCGCTGATCCGCGCTGGGAAAAACTCCTGTGTGAACTGATGCTGGAAGTTATTGCCGCCGGCGGCGGGTTGGGTTTTGAAATTCCGGTTGCCTTCGCCGAAAATCAAATCGAACGCACGCGGACGATGGGCGCTTACAAGGCATCCACGCTTCTGGATTTCGAATGCGGCCGGCCGCTGGAACTGGAAAGCATGTTTCTCGAACCGCTGCGCCGGGCGCAACAGGCCGGCGTGCCCGTCCCGCGACTGGCCGCGCTTTGCGAAGTGTTGCAGCGATTGGATCAACCGCGCTGATCCGGGGGAATTTATCGCCGTTGAAGGACAGGAATGGCGCCCGGCGGTGACCGTAACGAAGGAAATCCAACGTTTCGATGAGGGTGAAGACTTGCCTTTGCTTTTCTTCCCACTCTCTCGCTGTCGCTTCTTGAGTCATGCCTGCTTTTGCGCGACGAGCCAATGCGCGCTGAAGTGCCCGGCGATCGGGAAACGGAAAATTGATTTTGCCGGCACGAAAACGAATTGAGTTTTCAACTAAATTACAATTTTGTCATTTTCAGGCTTGATTCATTTTTTTTCCGCTTCAATTTGAAGCCGCCAATCAAGGCAAATCATGCCGGAAACAGAACGATTCAAAAAGAACGGCTCCGCAAGGCTCGTGACTTTTTTGGGCAAAGAAAATTTCAGAGCGTTGCCGTCTTTTTCTGAAGCACGACCGCTGATCGGCGTCCTCGAAGGCACGGGCATAGGCCCCACGGTCATAAACTCGGCGCTCCAAGTTTTGAAATCCGTCGAGCAGGTTTTAGGACTCAAATTTGAGGTTCGTTTCGGTGGATTAATTGGGGAGGACGCCATCAAAGAATGCGGCCAATGGCTGCCGGAGGACACGGTGGATTTTTGCGCCGATATTTTTCATCGCGGCGGCGCGATTCTCAACGGCCCGGGCGGCGGACGCTACGTTTATGATTTGCGGCGACGTTTTGATTTGTTCTGCAAATTCGTCCCCGTTCAGCCGTCGCCGGAACTGGCGCGGGCCGGGAAAATTTCTCCGCAATTTTTGAAAAACGTGGATATGCTCATCGTGCGCGACAACACCGGCGGCGTTTATCAAGGCCAGTGGGGCGACCGCGCCACGGACAAAGGCCGCGTGGCCGAGCACTCGTTCAATTACAGCGAAGGCGAAGTTCATCGCCTCGTCGAAGTCGCCGCGCGTGCGGCGGCAAGTCGTCGTGGCAACCTCCAGGTCATCGTCAAGGAAGGCGGCGTGCCCACCGTAACCGCACTCTGGCGCGACGTTGGCAGCGCCGTCGCCAAACGTCACGGCGTCGAGGCGAGGTTCATGAACGTTGACCTGGCCGCCTATGAATTGATCCAGAACCCGACGCGCTTCGACGTGATCGTTGCGCCGAACCTTTTTGGCGACATTATCGCGGATATCTGCGGTGTTTTGGTTTCGTCGCGGGGCGTGACCTTCTCCGGCAATTTCGACTCGCATGGCCACGGCGTTTATCAGACCAACCATGGTTGCGCGCATGATCTGGCCGGCACGGACACGGCCAACCCCGCCGGACAAATCCTTTCGCTCGCCATGCTGCTGCGCGAAAGTTTCGGACTCGACGATGCCGCCGCGCTCATTGAAAAATCCCTCGCCGAAGTCTGGCGCGCGGGTTGGCGCACCGCCGACCTCGCGGAACCCGTCTGCAAAATTCTTGGCACGCAGGCAATGGCCGATAAAGTTGCGGAACAAGTTCTCCGTTCGGCAGAAACAAAATCGCCACATGAAACCTGCGTTGCTGCTGGTTGACCTTCAAGGCGACTATCTAGGAGCGACCGGACTGCAACCAGCGGCGGACATTCTAGTTTCCCGCGCGACGGCGTTGCTCAACGGCTGCCGCGAACGTCAAATCCCCGTCATCCACATCTGGACAACCGTTCGCCGCGACAACGACCGACGACTGCCGCACTGGAAAAAAGCAAATCGCTGGCATTGCGTCGCCGGAACCGACGGACACAAAACACCCGCGCCGCTGCAACCGATCCAAAATGAAACCACCATCAACAAAAGCGGCTTCGACGGATTTGCCGGCGGCGAATTGGACGCCGCGCAAAAAAAACAAATTGCGATACCGTCATTCTTGCCGGAATTCATCTGCCCACCTGCGTCCGCACCATCGCCGCCGAAAGTCTGGAACGCGGCCTGCAAATTTTCATTGCCGACGATGCCGTTACCAGCAACGACCCGGTTTACGCCGCCGCCACGCGCCGCTGGCTGGCCGAACGCGGCATTGAATTTATTTCCACGAACGAAATTCTGTCGCGGCTGGACGGAAACGCGCCGTCAAAACTGATCCATTACTCACCGCGAGAAACCAAAAAATTCCTGTTTGAAATCCCGATCACCGGCGCGGTTGAAATTACCGGCGCAACCTTGTCTGCGCAAAGTGCGTGGAAAATCTGGCGGCGGACAAATTTAAGTTCGCGTTGCGAAATTCTGGAAAAGGCCGCCGTGCGACTGGAAGCTGCCGCGCGGGATTTGGCGCGACAAATGGCCGTTGAAATTGGGAAACCTATTTCGCATGGACTTGAAGAAGTCCGCCGCACGGCGGCAAACGTCCGTGATGTGATTTGCCGCGCCTCCGCATTTGAATTTCAGAAACGCGAGCCTGCCGGACTTGTCCGCCACGAGCCGGTTGGTGTCGTCGCGCTCATTTCACCGTGGAATAATCCGGTGGCGATTCCCGTTGGAAAAATCGTTCCGGCTTTGGTTTACGGCAATACGGTCGTCTGGAAACCCGCGCCCGCTGCCACGAAAATTTCGGAAAACATTTTGAAACTACTGCGCGAAGCTGGAGTTCCGGACAACGCGGTTCAAATTTTGACCGGCGACCACACGACGGCGCAAAAACTGGCGGCGGACGAAAATGTGAACGCCGTCACCATCACCAGTTCAGCGCAGGCCGGCTTTGCGGTCCAGGAAATTTGCGCGCGACGATTCCTGCCGTTGCAGGCGGAATTGAACGGCAACAACGCCGCGATTGTCTGGGACGATGCGGATTTGCCGCAGGCGGCAAAACAGATTGCGTGGGGCGCTTTCGGTTTTGCCGGCCAGCGCTGCACGGCGAATCGCCGCGCGATTGTGAGCGCGGCACAGTTTGAAACTTTCTGGCGCGAACTGAAAATTGCCGCCGAAAAATTGAATTGGGGCGATCCGCTGGAAAAATCCACGGATATCGGCCCGGTGATTCATGCGGGCAAACGCGAGGAACAGGCGGTTTTGATTCAAGCCGCGCAAAATTCCGGCGCGGCGCATCGCGTTGAGTTTCTTTTTGAATCGCGCGCAAAAGAATCGTGGGTGAAAACTGGAGCTTACGCGCAGCCGGTCATTGTCGGTTGCGACGATTTGAATCACGCCCTCGTGCAGGAGGAAACGATGAGTCCGTTGCTGGTCGTGCAGCGCGCCGAAAATTTTGAGCAGGCGTTGAAATTGTGCAATGGCGTCCGTCACGGACTGGTGGCGGCATTGTTCAGTGATGCAACTGAACTTCAGGAAAAATTTCTGGCTGAAGCTCAAGCCGGAATGTTGAAGCTCAACTCCGCGACGGCGGGTGTGGATGTATCGCTGCCGTTCGGCGGCTGGAAAATGTCGGGGCTTGGCCCACCGGAACACGGCGAGGGCGACCGGCTTTTTTACACGCGGATGCAGGCGGTTTATGGCGCGGAAAAACCGCGGTCGAGTTAAAGGCGAATGCAAGCCAGCGCAAATTCCATTTCCGGATGCTTCGCGGAAAGCGCCGCGCGCCACGCCGGGCGGATTGCCGTCAGCGCGCCCGGCGCGGAATGGACTTATGCGGAACTGGACCAGCGTTCAAATTTCATCGCCGGGGAAATCCTGAACCGGCTCGGCGAAACTTCCGAGTCGGTCGCGCTGCTCATGGAACACGGCGCGCCGTTGATTGCCGGAATTTTGGGCGCGCTCAAGGCAGGTAAAATTTATCTCGCGCTTGATCCAAACCAGCCAAAGGATCGGCTGGACGCCGTGCTCGCGGATTCGCAGGCGAGAATTTTACTGGCCGACAAGCCGAATGCGGCGCTGGTGAATTCGCTCGCGTCCGAAAAAATAAAAGTTTTGGAAGTCGCGGAAAAATTTCCCGCGTCTTCGCCGCGCGCGACATTACCCGCAGTTTCACCCGAAGCCGGGGCGTGGCTCCTGTTCACGTCCGGCTCGACCGGCACACCCAAAGGCGTTTGGCAAAATATCACAGCGGCGTCATCCATCACACGGATGTTTACAGCGGGTTGATCCAGCTCTCGCCGGACGACCGGCTCTCGCTGCTGACTTCGTGCAGTCTCGCCGCCTCGGCCACGCATTTGTTTGGCGCGCTGCTCAACGGCGCGACGCTGTGTCCGTTCCCTTTGCGTTCACAGGGTTTCGAGCGGCTGGCGGTCTGGCTGCGCGAGCGGCGCATCAGTGTTTACCATTCCGTGCCCACGGTTTTTCGCCACCTCGCACGGGCGGCGGGGAAGAATTCGTTTGAAACATTGCGCCTGATCCGGCTCGGCGGCGAACCGGTGCTGCGCGGCGACGTGGAAATATTCCGCCGGCACTGCCCGGACCATTGCCGGTTGCTGCACGCGTTGAGTTCCACCGAAACCGGTCTCATCAGCGCGTTGATGATTGACAAACAAACCGTGCTTCCGAACCGGCGCGTGCCAGCCGGCCGCACCGTGCCTGGCGTCGAAGTTTTGCTTTTGGACGAACACGGGCAGCCGGTCAAAAACAGCGGTGATGGAAAAATCGCCGTCCGCAGCGCGCACTTGTGCCGGGGATATTGGCGGCAGCCGGATGCGACGGCGGAAAAATTCCGCGCCGATGAAAAAAATCCCCGGCTCCGAATTTTCATCAGCAATGATTTGGGGCGGTTTCTGCCCGACGGTTCGCTGGAACATTTGGGACGCGCCGACCAACTGGTGAAAATCCATGGCCAGCGCGTGGACCTTGGCGAAGTTGAAGCGGCGTTGCTGGCGGCGGAACTGGTAAAAGAAGCCGCCGTGACCGCGTGGGAAGATGAATCGGGCGAAAAGCGTCTGGCGGCTTACATCGTTCCGCGAGCGGGCGCGGATGTGTCGCCGCAAAATTTCCGGCGCGAACTGCTCCGGCAATTGCCGGAGCACATGATCCCGAATGATTTTGTGGTGCTGGAAAAACTGCCGCAGACGGTGGCTGGAAAAATTGACCGTCGGGCGTTGCCATTGCCGCCAACGCCGGAAAGCAAAAATGGTTTGAGCCGCGGCCAAAGACCGCGAGACGTGATTGAAACGCGGCTGGCACGGATCTGGGAATCAGTCCTGAACCTTTCACCGATCGGCCGCAACGACGATTATTTTGAACTGGGTGGAACGTCTTTGCAATCGGTGGAAGTGCTGCTGCACATCGAGGAACTGTTCGGCGTTTTACTGCCGCCCTCGACTTTGGCGGAACACAGCACCATTGAGAAACTGGCGGCGTTGGTGGTGGATCACGCGGTCATTCCATCGCCGAGTCCGCTGGTGAAACTGCGCGATGACGATGGCGGACGTCCGGTGTTTTTGGTCCACAGCGGGCAGGGCGACGTTGCGTCGTATGGCCTGCTGACGCGGCGATTGCCGGGTCGTCCGATTTACGGGCTGCAATCCGTCGGGCTTCAGGGCGAAAGCTGGCCGTTAATGAGTGTGCCCACGATGGCCCGTCGTTATTTGCCGGAAATCATCAAGAGAGATCCGACCGGGCCTTACCTGCTCGCCGGAACCTGCATGGGCGGAATGGTCGCCCTTGAACTGGCGCAACTGCTGGTTCAACAAGGCCGGCAAGTTGGACTGCTCGCATTGCTCGACTCGCTCCATCCGCAGCCAAGCTGGCAGCATCACGAATGGAGGGAAAAATTATATGGTCCGGCGCGCGATACCGTGCGCGATGCGTTCCGGATGTTGCGCTGGTCAATCATCCGCGCCAGCGGCCTCGGACAACGGGCGCGCTGGCTGCTTGCGTTTCGGCGCTTTGTGACGCATATGAACAGCCGCGCCAACCGTTCCTACAAACCAAAACCTTATCCCGGAATAATTACGCTTTTCATCACCGCCGAAACCAGGTTTCCCAGAGAGGACCGGCGACTTTTGATGCGTTGTTACGCAAAAGAAGCGCGCATCATCACCCTTCCGGGAAATCGCGCCGGATTGTTCATCAAACCGGCGGTGGACGAACTGGCGCAACAATTGCAAATCTGCCTGAAATCCGCCGAAAAGAAAAATGCGCCGTGATCGGCGGTCTTCATGGCCACAACTGCCGGTTGTAAACATTCTGCGGGAGCGTGGCGTCATTCTTGTGCGAAGATCACCGGGAAGGACAACGCGCTTGGGTTTGTCCCTGGTGCCTGAGCGGCCTGTCCTTCCACAAAACTCATGGCTGTCCGCGCTCCTTTGGTTGCGGCTATTGCCGTGCGAGGCTCACCTGTGGTTAAATCAGGCCCATGAAACCTCGCGTCCGATTTGCTCCTTCGCCGACTGGCTACCTGCACATCGGCGGCGCGCGCACCGCGCTCTTCAACTGGCTTTACGCCCGCCATACCGGCGGCACCTTCATCCTCCGCATCGAAGACACCGATGCCGCGCGCAATTCGCAGGAAGCCGTGGACGTCATCCTCAACGGCCTGCGCTGGCTCGGCTTGGACTGGGATGAAGGCCCGCTCACCGGCGATGCCACCGGCCCAGGCAAGGGCAGCTTCGGCCCCTATTTCCAATCGCAACGAACAAGAATTTACATGGATTACATGCAGAAATTACTTTCAGGCGGTCACGCATATGAAGTGCAAGAAGGCAAGGATGAGGGCACAATCAAATTCAAAATGCAGCGCGAGCCGGTCGTCATCCAAGATTTGGTCGTCGGCGAAGTCGTCCGCAAATTGACCGATCGCGAGGAAGTCGATCCCGATTTCATTATTAGGCGCAATGACGGTGTGCCGGTATTTCACTTTGTGAACGTCGTGGATGATTTGCAGATGAACATCACCCACGTCATCCGGGGTGAAGATCATTTGAGCAACACCGCCAAGCACATTGCGCTCTTCAAGGCGTTTGGCGTGCCGCCGCCGCATTACGCCCACATCCCGCTCATCCTGAACAACGATGGCTCAAAGATGAGCAAACGCGACTTTGGCGCCTCTCTTACCACGTATATCGAAGAAGGATTTCTACCCGAAGCAGTAATAAATTATCTTTGCCTCCTCGGTTGGTCGCCGAAAAATAATCGCGAGATAATGCCATTAAACGAGGTTGTCGAGCTGTTCGATCTGCCGCAAATTCTCCGACACAACGCACGCTTTGATATGGCGAAACTTATCTGGCTCAACGGTAAATATCTGCGGGAACGCACAACTACGACTACGACGACAACCACAAAACCACCACCGCCAGATAACGAGGATTTCTACCTTTTGGGAATTTCCGCCTTGACCCGAGTTGGCACTCCGGTCGAAAAATTTCCACTGGCCTATATTCGTGCCGCACTCGATACCTGTCGCGGCAAGTTCAAGACCTTCAGCGAACTGCCCGCCTACGCCGGATTTTATTTCACGGACAAAATTGAATACGACGCCGAGGCCGCGAAGAAGGATTTCGTTCCCGAAAACAAACCGCGCCTGGAAAAGCTCCGCGACGCTTTTGCCAAGATTCCCGCACGGCTTGGTGATTCAAGTAGTGGAATTACGGAACTGGAAGGTGGTGGTTTTCTCGCCGCGAATCTCGAAGCCGCACTCAAGGAAACCACCAAGGCGCTGGGCGTAAAAGCCGGCGTGCTGGTGCATCCCTGCCGCCTGGCCGTCACCGGCAAAACCTCCGGCCCTAGCCTTTATCATCTGCTCGAAGTGCTGGGCAAAGAAAAGGTGATGGCGAGGATTGAAAAGGCGCTCGCAAATATGACCAGCTAGATTTGCCTATATTCAAGCGCGTATTCCGACTCATGGAAATCCGCTTTCCGGCACACAACATCTTTTGGATAATTTGCTTTGAGCAATTCAACGATTCGCTGAATTTCTTGAGGCGGACATCGAACACCAAAGTCAATAGACTTTATCCATTCACGCTTGAAATCGAGAAAATGTTCCATTGTTGAGTCAGGCATTGTTTTCTCCTCACAAAATTTAGGCGATGTCATAAGCCTATATTCATTCTCGTATTGCCAAGCCAGACTTTTGACCTTGGCACTATCAATTAAAACCTGCCCAACCGCCTCATCTGAAAAGCCGTTAGAAAAGCCATCCAGTGGCGCGTCG
>PLAY01000082.1 GCA_003134375.1 Limisphaerales bacterium
CAAGCCCGACAGGCTGCTAGCCCCGCTGCCGGATGAATCCGGCGTTCCATAATCGGGTGGTCTCGTGTCCGGATGGTGGCACCACAATTACGCCGCGACGACGTCTGGAGCCCGCTTTTACTTCACCCGCAGCAAAGCACAGCCGTGCGACGGCAGCTCGGCAGCAAAATTCTTCTGCCGGCCCAGGTCTTTTCGCAGCCATAAATCGCGGACGGCAGGCTTGGCGCGCAAGCCCAGGTCGTGCCAGACGAGATTCACAGGCACGGCAGCGTTGCCGCGATTGAAGATGCCGACCGCAAGAGATTTGTCCGCAAGTTTTTTTATCCAGATGTCCACACCGACAAGAACATTCGTCAGCCGTTGTGCGGGCCGGCCGAGGATGTCTTGATTCACGGCGAGTACCTCGGGATTCGTCAACAATGCCATCGTCCAGTCGTCGTTGTCCGGCAGGTTCGCGCCGACCATCAGCGGCGAGGGCAGCAGGCTCCAGAGCGAAATGTGGGTGAGCTGTTCGTCCCGCGTGAAATGGGTGAACCGGTCGGGGCCGACAGAGCGGTTGCCAATAGAAAGATGGCCGACCGGCAGCATGTCCGCGTCCGGCCAATGCCCCGGCCCGACAAAATCATGCCAGCGAGCGCCGAGCGTGAACTCGTGGTTGAGCGATTTCCAGTTGTCCCAGAAATCGCCGGAAACGCGCCAGAGATTGGCATTGGTCATCACATTGGTGGCCTGTCCGATGGGCGTTTCCCCGGGTGATGTGCTGAAGACAATGCTGCGGCCGCAGCGGTCAATCGCGCGGCGGACCATCTCCACCTCGGCGAGGTGATACGGTTCGGAAAGGTCGTCCACCTTGATGTAGTCCACGCCCCACCCGGCCCACAATCGCGCACAGGAATCATACCACGCCTGACCGGCGGCATTGCTGCTGACGCCAAACATGTCGGGGCACCAGACGCATTTGCTGTTGGTGTTGGCGGCATCCGCAGCGGCGAAGTTGGAACCCTCGATGGGCAGGTTTGCCTTGACGGTATTGCGAGGAATTCCCCGCATGATGTGAATGCCAAACTTCAAACCCAACGCGTGAACCGCATCGGCAAGCGGTTTGAAACCGGCGCTCCCGCTGAGCGGGATGGCGGAGGGAAATCGATTGGGCGCGGGCAGCAGGCGTCCGAAATTGTCAGCAGCCAGCGGCGCATTGGTGCGGGCATTGCGGTTGTTGTCGTGCGCGCCGGGGTCGGACCAGCAGTAGTCCACGACGACCGTATCCCAGCCGACGGGCTGCAGCTTCTCCGCAACGTAACGCGCATTCGCCAGGATTTCGGACTCAATGACGTTGTCGCCGAAAGCATCGTAACTGTTCCAGCCCAGCGGCGGCGTGAGTGCCAGCGTGTCGCCGCAAACGATTTTGATTTCCGTTTTGGCTTTGCCGGCGGAATTTTTGGCGGCGACTTTGACGGTGTATTCCCCCGCCCTGTTGAGTGAACCGGTGATGATGCCGGTGTTCAGATCCAGCGACAAACCAGCGGGCAATATTTTTGCAGAGAATTCCAACGGACGCGCACCGCTGACCGCGAGCGAATAAACCAACGGCGTGCCGGGACGAATACCGACGATGCTTGCGCCATTGAACCGGGGCGAGGCCTCGGCCTTGGCAGCGGCGATGATTTGTTCCTCCCGCGCGGTGAGGTTGGTATTGGGTGAGACGTTTTGCGCGTACAGGCAACCCGTCGTCAGAAACAGCGCGGCAGCCAGCAAGGCCAGATGATTATTTTTGCGGCCATAAATTGAAACGCTGCGGCACCCGTGACGCCGCAGCCTTCAAGCGGATGATTTGATTACCAGAACTTGATGTAGAACAGAACGATTACGCCCACCACAATTAGGCTTAACACCACGTCCATGGCATTCCAACTGGCTTTGGTGGCGGCCTTTTCCTCCGGCGTGGCCCCATACCAGGTGTATTTGACCGTCTTCGGATCGGGTGCCCTGGTCATGAGGCTGATGACGATCATCAGTGCGGCGGTGATCACGAACAGGGCCTGACAGTAGTACCACTGGTGAATGTTCCAAAAGTCGAACAGGAGGCCGAATTTGGCTTTGATCGGGGCGATGCCCGCGTTGTATTGGGCCAGGGTGATGGTTTTGTGATAGAGCTGCTGTTTGAGGTTGACCACCGTCTCGGAGTCGTTGCGCATGACAAGGTCGGCAGCCAGCTTGGCGAAACCGCCTGCCACACCCACCATGAAGGCCCACAAGGCTGCGGGGGCGGTGGCGCGTTTCCAGAACACGCCCAACGCGAACAGCACGGCGATGGCAGGCGAAAGATAGCCCTGCACGTTTTGGAGGTATTGGTAAAGACTCAAGTGCAGGCTCTTGATGGCCATCACCCAGCAGATGCCGACAAAGACGATCACAGCAGTGGCGATACGCCCCACAATCACTTCGGTCCGGCCGGAGGCGTTGGGATGCCACTCACGGTAGAAATCCATGGTGAACAGCGTGGCGGAGGCGTTGAATTTGGACCCGAGCGAAGCCATAAGCGCGACGATCATGCCGCAAGCCACCATGCCTCTGAGACCGTTGGGCAGTATCTGCGCCACGAGCGAGGTGTAGGCAGCATCGCCGCTGGTGGTGAAATGAGCATCCGGAGCCTTGGTCAGCGCAAAGGCAATCATGCCCGGCACCAGGAAGATGAACACCGGCGTCAGCTTGAAGAAGCCGGCCAGAATGGTGCCGCGCCGGGATTCCTGCTGGTTTTTGCCGGCGAGCACGCGCTGGACAATATACTGGTCGGTGCACCAATACCAGAAGCCGATGATGGCCGAGGCGGGCAACACGGCCAGCCAGGGCCAATCCGGATCATTGTTGGAGCGGATGAGGTGAACATTTTCACCCGCCGCCGCAAGCATGGCTTTCCAACCAGCAACGAGACTGCCATGGCCCAGGACATGAAGTCCCGTGTAGAGGATTGCAACGGAGCCAAAAATCAGCACCGGCGTCTGGAGCACAGCGGTGTACATGATAACGCGCATGCCGCCAAAAATCGTGTAAAGACCGGTGGTGAAGGCCAGGCTCAAGGCGATGAACCAGAATACTTCTATCTGGTGTCCGAAAACATTCACATGATCCACGTTGAGCAAGGTGCGGATAACAACGTCACCAGCGTAGATGGTGGCGGCGATCTTGGTCAGCACCAAGCTGACTATTGTGAGCAGACTCAAGACATTGCGTGAGCCGCGGCTGAAGCGGAGTTCCAGAAACTCGGGCATGGTGAATATTTTCATGCGGTCGTAGAGCGGCACAAAAACCCAGCCTAGTACAAGGATGATCCAGCCATGCATTTCCCAGTGGGCCATCGCCATGCCGGTGATAAAGCCGGCGCCGGCCAGACCGACGAGGTGTTCGGAGCCGATGTTGGAGGAAAAAATCGAGGAACCGATCTGCAGCCAGTTGGCGTCGCGGCCGGACAGGAAGTAGTCCTTGCCGGACTCGTTCTTTTTCCGCATGGAATACCAGACGGTTGCGACCATGCCCAGGCCGAACAGGGCGATCACGAACCAGTCAAGACCATTGAATACCGTTCCGGTATGGGTTGCCGCCGCGACGGCAGCAACGGCGTTGGTGGCGGCATCAGAAACAGCGTTGACCACTGCGTTGGTGACAGAGTTGTCCATAAGCTGAACTCGCTATTGGGAGATGGAGATTGCGGCTATGGCTGCACTGAAAACCGGTAAAGGATGGTGTTCTGATAGGTCTCACCAGGCTTCAACTCCGTGGTGGGGAACATCGGTTTGTTCGGTGAATCCGGATAGTGCTGCGGTTCCAGGCAGAAGCCGGTGCGCCGCGAATAAACCTTGCCGTCCTTGCCGGTGATGGAACCGTCGAGGAAATTGCCGGTATAGAACTGCACGCCCGGCTCGGTGCTCCACACTTCCATGACGCGGCCGGTGGTCGGTTCATAAACGCGCGCCTGAAGGCCGAGCTTGCCCAGCGGTTTGTTGATGACCCAGTTGTGGTCGTAACCGTGACCGAATTGCAGTTGCTGGTCGGGGTCGTTGATCCGCGCGCCGATGGCGGTGGGTTTGCGGAAGTCGAACGGTGTGCCCGCCACGGGCGCGTATTCGCCGGTGGTGATCAAATCCTTGTCCACCGGTGTGGTTTTGTCCGAGTTGATATAGACCTCGTGGCCGAGAATGTCGCCGTTCCCCTGCCCGCGCAGGTTGAAGTAGGAATGTTGCGTGAGGTTGCAGAGCGTGGGTTTGTCCGTCGTGGCGGTGAAGTTCAGTTGCAGTTCGTTGTCGTCAGTAAGGGTATAAATCGCCGTCACCTTGAGATTACCGGGAAAACCTTCCTCTCCATCCTTGCTGATATAGGTCAATTCCAATGCCGGCCCGTCGGGACTGAGCCATGACTTGGCCTGCCAGACGACCTTGTCAAAGCCCTTGATGCCGCCATGCAACGAATTGGGACCGTTCTTGGTGGACAGGGCATAGGTCTGGCCTTCCAAGGTGAATTTGGCGCCACCGATGCGGTTGCCATAGCGGCCGATCAACGCGCCGAAGTACGGGCTGTTGGTGATGTACCCTGCAAGGTTGTCATGACCGAGCACGACGTCATCGAATTTGCCGTTCTTGTCCGCCACCTTGAGCGACTGGACGATGCCGCCATAGTTCAGGATGCGCGCCTCCATTCCCTTGCTGTTGCGCAGCGTGTAAATGGTCACCGGCGTGCCGTCCGAAGTATTGCCGAAGGGAGCCTGGCTGATGGTTCCGACTGGGTCGGTTGGTATTGGCATGGTGGAACAGCCTACAATACAGGCGGCGACCAGTCCAGCCGATGTTAACATGAGAAATTGCGTGGTTTTTTTCATGGGGGAATCTCTGGTTGTTTTATTTCTGTCCGTAATACGCCTTCGGACCGTGTTTGCGCAAGAAATGCTTGTCGAGCAGCACGGATTGCATCGGCCCGGTTTTGGGATTGATAAGGAGTGTTTCACTCGCCAGCCGCGCAACAAATTCGAGCACCGTTGCATTATGCACCGCTTCGTTCACATCCCTGCCCCACGTGAACGGTCCATGGCTCGGCACCAGCACAGCGGGAATCTGCATCGGATCGAGAGCCTTGAAAGTATCAACAATGGCCCGGCCGGTGTTCGCTTCGTAATCATCCTTGATTTCTTTCGACGTCAACGAGCGCGTGCAAGGCACGCCGCCATGCCAATAATCAGCCTGGGTCGTGCCGTAAGCAGGAATTCCCTTGCCCGCTTGTGCCCAAGCCGTGGCGTAAAGGCTGTGCGTATGCACAATCCCGCCGATGTTTTTAAAAGCGCGGTAAAGCGCCAGATGCGTCAGCGTGTCGGAGCTGGGCATGAGATAGCCGTCAACCACTTTGCCGGTTTCCAGCGAAACCACGACCATGTGGTCCGGCTTCATGCCGTTGTAGGGCATGCCGGACGGTTTGATGACGATGAGGCCGCGGGTGCGATCAATGCCGCTCGCATTGCCCCAGGTTTGCAACACCAGACCTTCCTTCACCAAATCAAGGTTGGCCTGACAAACGTTTTTTTTCAGTTGTTCGAGCATAAGAGCATGTTTATTTCCTTGCGCGGTTGCGGATTTCCAAAAGTTGCTTCATGACATCATGGAGATTCCCGCTCCATTCTTTTGTGCCGAAGGCGTCGTGGCATTTTTTATAAAGCGAATACAACTCGCAATAAACCGCATGCGCCCCCGGATTCGGCTTGAATACGTGAGGCTTCAGCCCCGTCATCGCCTTTTGTGCCGAGGCGAAATCCCGGTGGACACCGGCAACAACCGCGCCGGCGATGGCCGCGCCGAGTGCGCACGTCTGCGCCGAGCGCGAAACTTTCATCGGCCGGCCGGTCACGTCCGCGTAGATTTGCATCACCAGCGGGTTCTTTTCCGCGATGCCGCCGCAATTCACGATCTGCCCGATCTTCACGCCATATTCCTCGAACCGGTTGATGATGGCGAGCGCGCCAAAGGCCGTGGCTTCGATGAGCGCGCGGTAAATTTCCGCGGGCGTCGTGTAAAGCGTCTGGCCGGCGAGCAGGCCGGTCAACCGCTGGTCCACCAAAATCGTGCGATTGCCGTTGTTCCAGTCAAGCGCGAGCAAACCGGATTCGCCCGGGTGCAGTTTCGCCGCGCCTTGCGTCAGCTTTTCATGCGTGCCGGCCCTGCCGCCGGGCTGGATGTAATTGACGAACCAGTTGAAAATGTCGCCCACTGCCGATTGCCCGGCTTCGAGGCCGAAGTAACCGGGCAACACACTGCCATCCACGATGCCGCACAGGCCAGGAATGTCGGCGAGATTTTCCGTAGGACAGGCGTCGCGCCTGTTTCCATTTTTCTGTTCCGCTTGAGCGGTTTCTTTTTGATTTGAGACAGGCGCGACGCCTGTCCTACGCCCGTTCGGCCACACGGCGATGTCGCACGTGCTCGTGCCGATGATTTTGACGAGCGTTCCCGGAGTGACACCGCAACCGACGGCGCCTAGATGCGCGTCGAACGCGCCAACCGCGACGGGAATTCCCGCCCGCAAACCGGTTTTCTTCGCCCACGCGGCCGTGAGTCCGCCGACGGCGCGGTCAATCGAATGGACGCGCGGCGTGAGGCGCGAACGAAGTTTGCCAAGCTTCGGATTGAGCCGGGCAAGAAATTGGGCGTCAGGATAGCCACCCCATTTTGTGTTCCACATCGCTTTGTGACCGGCGGCGCAAACGCCCGCGATGAACTGGTCCGGATGCTCCGTGCCCGTGAGCGCGGCGGGAACGTAATCAGCCAATTCGACCCATGAATGCGCGGCGTCGAAGACTTCCGGCGCGGTGCGCAGGCAATGGAGAACTTTGCTGAAAAACCATTCACTGGAGTAGATGCCACCGCATTTGGCCAGAAATTGCGGGCGCAGCTTCTTCGCCAGCGCGGTGATTTCGGCGGCCTCGGCCACGCCGGTGTGGTCTTTCCACAGCCACGCCATCGCCGCCGGATTTTTGGCGAACCGCGGGTCAAACGCCAGCGGCTGTCCTTGGTCGTCCACCGGCAGCGGCGTGCTGCCGGTTGTGTCCACGCCGATGCCGGCCACTTGCTCGGCGCGGAATCCTTTCACGGCCTTCTTCGCTGCGGCAAGGGCCTGCCTGATGGTGACCTCCGCGCCCTTGACATAATCAGCGGGATGCTGCCGGGCGAGGTTCGGATCGCGGCCCAGGATGACGCCCGCCGTGCCGTGTTCGTAATTCCAAACGCTGGTGCCAACTTCACGGCCATGGGCGATGTCCACCACGAGGGCGCGGACAGAATTGGTTCCGTAATCAAGACCGATGGCGTATTTTGCGCTCATGGAAATATTCTGATGCTCCGTTGTTTCGTTGCGATGCAGGTTCCCACTCATGCCTGACGGGTCAAATACCCAACCCATTGTTCAGGGCGTAATAAACTTCGTTCGAGCGCAGTTCTTTTTTGAACCCGGACACCGACGCGTCTTTTCCAATCAGGAGATATTCCAGGTCGGCAATTTCAGCGAAGTCTTCAAGATGCTCCGCGGTCAACGCCTGGCTGAAACCGGTGTGATGCGCGCCGCCGCCGTAAATCCAGCAGGCACAGGCCGTCTCAAAATCCGGCCGGCACTTCCAAACCGCCTGGGCGACCGGCAGCTTGGGCATCGGCTGGTCGGGCTTGACGACGTCCACTTCGTTGACCAGCAAACGGAACCGGTTGCCCACATCAATCAGCGACGCGTTCAACGCCGGGCCGGCCGGCGTGCTGAAAACGAGCCGGGCCGGATCGGCCTTGCCACCGATGCCGAGCGGATGGACTTGCAGCGAAGGCTTGCCATCGGCGATGGACGGGCAGATTTCCAGCATGTGCGCGCCGAGGACTTTCTTGCCTTTCGGATCAAGATGATACGTGTAATCCTCCATGAACGAGGTGCCGCCGGGCAGGCCGCTGGCCATGACCTTCATCGCCCGCAACAGCGCTGCCGTCTTCCAATCGCCTTCCGCGCCAAAGCCGAAGCCGTCGGCCATGAGGCGCTGGGCGGAAATGCCGGGCAGTTGCGCCAGCCCGTGCAAATCCTCGAACGTGGTGGTGAAGCCCTTGAAATCGCCGGCCTTCAGAAACGTGCGCAGGCCAAGCTCGATGCGGGCGGCTTCGCGCACGGAATCGTGCCGGGCGCCGCCTGGGCGCAAGTCAGCGGCCATCTGGTAGGTGTCGGCATATTCCTGGACCAGTTTATCAATGGCTTTGGGGGAAACGCTGTTCACGGATTTGACCAAATCACCGACGCCGTAGCCGTTGACGGCATAACCGAACTTGAACTGGGCGGCCACCTTGTCGCCCTCGGTCACGGCCACTTCGCGCATGTTGTCGCCGAACCGGGCGAACTTCGCGCCCTGCCAGTCTTGCCACGCCGCCGCCGCGCGGCACCAGACGCCGAGTTTTTCCTGGACGGACTTTTCCTGCCAGAAACCAACAACCACTTTGCGGTTCATCCGCATCCGGCTCCAAATAAAACCGTGTTCGCGATCCCCGTGGGCGGCCTGGTTGAGGTTCATGAAATCCATGTCAATGGACGACCATGGAATGTCGCGATTGAATTGTGTGTGCAGGTGCGCCACCGGTTTGCGCAGTTGCTTCAATCCGTTGATCCACATCTTCGATGGCGAGAAGGTGTGGCACCAGGTGATGAGGCCGATGCACCTGGGCGCGTTGTTGGCCTCCTGGCACAAGGCGGTGACGGCGTCGGGCGTGGTCAGGACGGGTTTGAACACCACCTTCACCGGAATGGCCGGCGCGGCATTGAACGCCTTCGCAATCTCCTGTGAGTGCGCGGCCACCTTTTTCAAGGTTTCCGGGCCGTAGAGATGTTGGCTGCCGGTGATGAACCACACTTCGAATTGTTTGAGATTGGTCATTTTCATAAATGTAATAATTTCCTGATGTCATTTCCTGCCACGGTCATGGCGACAGTGTTAGATAGCATAAAGGCTACCCTGAGCCAGCCCCAAAATGCGTAAATGATTAGCCACGAAGCTGGGTGTCAAAACTGCTCATTAGTGACTGTTAGAAAATGTTCGTGACCCTGCTGCCGCCCTGAAATTCAATTGGCTTGGTTCTCTTTGAATCCCTCCACTGCGCGACGGAGTCTCGTCGGGCTGGGCGCGGGTGTCGGGCATGGCTCGCCCTGATTTAGTGGGTGGCTTGAAGATGAATACCTCCTCGACAACTCGTCGAGTGGTGGAATGGTGCCCCGGTGGGGACTTGAACCCCAAACCAATTGATTAAGAGTCTTACCCTTGACGGTTTTACCGTGTTGCGCTATGTTTTGCCGTGTCAGTTAATACCATTGAAAACAAAGGATATAACGAGCGAAAGGCGACAATATGACAAAACGCGATACAACACCGCCAACCCCACAAAGTGGCAAAGAAGTGGCAAAGAAAACAAACTCTGCCACTTTTCAGAAATCAAAATTGTCTCCCGCATACTGGCGCGAGCGAGTTTTTCGCCCGACTTACGGCACCGGCGCAGACCGGCGCGAGGTGTTGGAATTCTGGGCGCGGATTCAACACGCTGGCAGGCGCGAGGCCATCGGACTTTCAACGAATGACCGCGAAGCCGGCAGCCGCATCGCCGCCAGACTTTACGCTCGCGTGAAGTCCGCAGGCTGGACGGTTGCGCTTGCCGAGTTTGCGCCAGACCGCAACACCGCCAAAGGCGTGCCCACCGTTGGCGAGGTGATCGAGGCCGCGAGCAAGTCCGCCGACATAGGCGCGAACTCGTTGCGCGGTTATGTCGTTTGCTTTCGGAAACTCGCCGCCGATGCCTACGGCGTGCGGGCAACCGCCAATCGTTTCGACTATCGCAACGGCGGACTCGCTGCATGGCGCAAGCGCGTGGATTCAATCCGCCTCGACAAACTCACGCCGAAGCGGATTCAGGCCGCGCTTGATCGCAGGGTAGAAGCCGCCAAAGGCAATCCGCTGGCAGAGCGCAAGGCGCGAATCACCGCCGCCTCGACGTTGCGCCAAGCTAAGGCTCTATTCAGTCCAGACCGAAAACTGCCATTTGAGAAAACGCCAAATCCGTTTGCTGGCGTTACCGTGAAAGTCGGCACGCCGCCGAAATACGTTTCGACGGTGAAAGCGGGCGACCTTATGCGAGCCGCCAAAACTGACTTGGCGACGAACCACCCCGAAGCATACAAGGTTTTTTTGCTGGCACTTGGCGCAGGCTTGCGAGCCGCCGAGATTGACAATTTGCAATGGCAGCAAATTGACGCCGCCGCGAACACAATTCGGGTTATGACAACGGCGACCTTTGAGACGAAAACAGAATCGAGCGAGCGCGAGGTTTTCGTTGACGCTGGACTGATTGCCGAACTCGACAAATTCCGCGCCGCCGCCACTTCGCTTTATGTCCTCGAATCCGAACGCCAGCCCAAACCGGGCGCAGCCGTCGCCAGTTACCGCGCCGAAACTACTTTCAACACGCTTAAAAAGTGGCTTCGCGCTAACGGCATCACCGGGCACAAACCGATTCACACGTTGCGGAAAGAGTTTGGCAGCTTGGTGACTGAATCCGCCGACATCTTCACCGCCAGCCGCCAGCTAGGACACGCGAGCATTGCGTTGACGGCGACCTACTACGCCGAAAACCGCCGCCGCGTTGCTCCGCAGATCGGCGCGATGCTGAATCCGCCAGCCGAACCCGCGAAGAAAAAGACCGCGAAAAAAGGAAAGGCCGCGAAATGAATATCAACAAAGCAAAAAAAGTTGCAGGAATCCGCTTTAGCATTACAAGCCGCGCCAACCTTGACCGCGCCGCGAGTCATTGCAAAAGCGAAATCATTGCGGCACGCAGGGCGGGCGACGATACCCGCGCCGCCGAATTGAGCGAAGCAAAGGAGGTTTTTAAAAGGCGAACCAGAGCGAGGAACACTTGTGCCATTTGCGGCACCACAATAGCACGAGGTGCAACGTATTGCCAGATTCATTACAGGCCACAAAACATAGCGATTGGCGCTCCTGCCGGAATGAATCCGCAGCCGTTGCAAACAGAGAGGCGCAAGGGTAACGGAAACGCCCGCGTTGCGCCTACAATTGACCCGTTTGCTCCGCTTGGCTACTACTCCGCGCCAGTTCAAAAGATTGTCGCCAAGTGGCGCGACACCATCGGCGACGAAATGCTCCAAAGGTATTTTTCAGCCGTGGCAATGGCGGTTGTTTTAAAAAACTGCAAACTGGAATTGCCGACGTTTGTGCCGTGGCAACACTGGCAAGCCGTTTTTGAAATTGGCGCGACCATTGCCAAAGTTTGCGCCGACAAAAGCAAGGCCGAGGCTTGGATTTTGGGCGGCGAATGTGCTAAGGATGGCAGCTATGAAAGTTTGCAGGAAATCCGCGCCAAGATAATCAAACAAGGCGGGAAGTCGTTTTCAGTTGGCGCGCTTGCCGCCGCGTTTCATCGGTTGAAACTTTCCGTCTCGAAAGAAACGGCCAAAGACTTCCGCCGTTTCGTCATTACGAAAACAGGCTGAAAACGTAATCACGGACTTGGCACGCATAGCGCGATACAGGTTGCGCTATGACAAACAAAGCAACGCAGACAGACGCCGCGCTGACAGTCGAGGAACTCGCAGCGCGGATTAAATATCACCCCGAATCCGTCCGGCGAGCCATCCGGCAAGGCCGGATTCATGCCCTGCCATTCGGCGCCGGCTGGCGAATCCCGGCGCAGGAAGTCGCAAGGATTTTAACCACCGGCCTGCCGTATCACTCCGCACGCGGAAAGGCTATGGCGTGAAAAATTCTGTCCGCAACGAATTGCCGCGCTTCATTCTGGACTTGCTCGCCGCTGGCAAGCGCGCCGGTGACGGCGTTCACGTTTGGTTATTTTCAATGGCTCGCCAGCTATGGCCGCACCGCACCCGCGCCGAAATCATCGCGCTACTCGCGCAAGCCGTTTCCGATTGTGGACGTGCCGTGCCGCTTTCGGAAATTGAAGCCGCCGTGGACTCGGCCAAAAGTTGCGCGTGGCAACCTGGCCACAAAGGTTTTCTCAATTCACCAGCACCGAAGCGAACATGGCCGGAAGTAAATCACAAGGCACGCGCCGAAATCCTGGCGGACGGCGGAAGCCTTGTTGAACTTTGGGAAGCCTCACCCGTTCGCATTGAATCAAACGAGCCGCGCACGGAAGAAATCGTGGACAAACTATTTCCCGGCGACCCGCTTTTGTGTTGCGGCAAATACGCGAAGAAACCTGACGGCGAAATCTACACCGATTTTGACACGCGCCCGCGAGAAAACTGGCGCGGTGAATTGTCCGCGCTGGAATTGATCCTGCCGTCGCCCATGTCGGCACTCACCGGCTTGACCCAAGACGGCAAGGAATCGGCGCACACACTCGAAAACACTGGCGACCGGCGTTTTCTGGTTTGTGAGTTTGATACCGACACGGTGGACGAACACGCCGCGCTATTGCTGCACCTAGCAAGCCGCGCTCCGCTTGTGCTCGCTGTCCACAGTGGCGGAAAGAGTTTGCACGGCTTCTTCTATTGCGCCGGACAGCCGGAAGAAAAGTTGCGCCGTTTTATGGAGCACGCGGTTTCACTTGGCGCAGATCGCGCAACCTGGACACGTTCGCAGTTTGTCCGCATGCCCGACGGCACCCGCGCCAACGGAAAACGGCAAACGGTTTTCTTTTTCAACCCGCGACCGATCAAACCATGAACGAACTTGCTGAAATCTGGACGGAAACCGAAAACGCAACCGCGCCGATACCCGGCGACAAGCTGAAAATCGAAACCGCCAAAACCGAATTTGAATTTGCAACTTTGCTTTCCGAAACACTGTCGCCTGTTAAAACCGTTGGCAACGTGTGGCACGTTTTCAGCAACGGCGTTTGGCGACCGTTGGAAGCCGACACATTGAAGCCGCAAGCATTGGCGATCCTGCCGGAAAATTGGCGGACAGTCCACCGCGCAAACACGTTACTCGACCATATCGCCGCCGCGAAGCAAACCGACGGTGGCACTTTCAAAGGTTTCTACGCTTTTGACCTGGATGGCGGGGTATTGATAAACACCGCGAACGGCGTTGCCCGTGTGAGGGCAGACCGCATTGAATTACTACCGCATGCGCCGGATTATCACTTCACCCGGCAGACCGTCGCGCAATTCAACCCCGATGCAACCGCGCCGCTTTTCGAGCGCGTGCTTTGTGAGGTATTGCCCGACGCGGACGACCGCGAACTTTTCAAATTGTGTCTTGGCAATTTTCTGTATCCAGATAGCAGGCATGAAACCGCGCTTGTTTGCTACGGTGAGGCTGGACGCGGCAAAAGCACGGTAGCCGACCCGGTTGCTTCCGCGCTTGGCTTGGATTTAGTTTCCCGGCTTTCCATGTCGCAAGTTTGCGACCCGCGCAGCTATCACTTGCCCGCGTTGCGTTTCGCCGCCGTGAACCTGGGGACGGAATTGACCGCTGCCGACATCGCCGAAAGCGGGAATTTCAAGACCTTGGTTTCCGGCGAGCCAATCGAAGCACGGCCAATTTACGGCAAACCGTTTGTCATGCAGACCGCGTGCAAACTTTGGTTTCTCGCCAACAGCCTGCCACGTTTCAAGCACGGCACGGAGGCTGAATTGCGCCGGACTCGGTTTCTCCGCTTCGACTACCAGCCGCCAGAAAAAGACGTGACGCTGAAAGTGAGGCTCGCCGGTGAACTGGACGGCGTTTTTCTTTTCATGCTCGACGGCTTGCGTGCGTTGCTGGCGTTGCCGGAAATACCGCTGGGCGGAAAAGACAGCCGCGCTGTTCACGAACGCTTCCGCATTTCCAACGATCCCGTCGGCGCGTTTGTCCGCACCCGCTGTTTGCTTGACCCGGAAGCACGAGTCAGAAAGGAAACACTCCGCGAAGCTTACGCCGAATTTACAACCCGCCACGAACTTCCCGCCGTGTGCGGTGAATGGTTTTTCCGCGTGCTGTTTGAACGCTTCACCAGCTTGCGCGAGACGCAACCCCGCGTGAACGGCGAACGTGTGCGGCATGTGCAAGGCGTCCAACTCCGTTCAACCATAAACCTTGATTCTGAATGAGAAACGCAACCGGCACAGGCGGCACGGGTATTTTCCTATCAATACCGTACTACGCACAATACGCGGTTTTACTCGGTTTTACGTTGTTTGATAAAGATAAAGAAATGCCTGTGCCACCTGTGCCACCCGCAACCGTGAAACCCACCACACACCCCCCATTGCCCGCCATGCGTGACTGGACACTACCGCAGACCGTCAAAGGCTCCGAACTGGCGCAGGCCATCGCCGAGGCGCACGCGGCAGGGAGTCTCCTTTGAAGTCAGACCCGTGCAAGGTCGACGGCCATTCCCGAAGAACTCTCTGATTCAACTCAAAACGTTAATTTACACTTTCAATGAAAAAATCAAACCGTCCTCCAAAATCAAAATTGACAAAGAGCCAACTCGCCGTGGCGCTGGGAATAAGCAGACAGGCCCTCAACGTGCATCTGAAAGCGCCGGGCCACCCGCCGATTGACGATCTCGGCGCATGGGAAGTTTTGCTCGCTGAACGCGGCCGGGCAGCAACATCACCGCCCAAACTCCGCGACGCCATCGCCCGCGCCCGGCTTGCGATCCTGAAGGAGACGCAGAAACGACTCGCCCGCGAAAACCAAGTTGAAACCGGGAAGCTGATTGATTTTGCCGATGCACGCCGGCAATGCAGCGAGGCATGTTGCTTTATTTTTGACCAACTGCAACGCGGCGAGAACGAACTCCCTCCCGCCCTGAGTGGCCTATCCTGCCTACAGGTCTATGAGCGGTTGCACGCTTTCACGGAACGATTGCGAAAGGAAGCGAAGGACAAATTTGACTCCATCGGAACATGAAAACCGCCGAAACAAAAACCGCTTCCTGCCGCTGCTGTCAGGCGCGATACGAATACACCGAGGCCAACGCCCATTTGCTTTTGCCGTTTCTGTGCTGGAAATGCACCGACGCGGCCAATGCAAAGTTTGAAAGCCAACTGCCCCGCCGCCGTGAACGGATATTTTTCACCAAGCTTTGAACGACGACGACAACATCGAGCTTGAAAATGACGCGCCGGAATTGCCGGTCGCATTTGACGAGTCCGGGCATCCCGTCGCCGTGTCGCCGCCGGTTTATGAGACGCCGGACGATGACACCCAGGACGCCCCGCGCAGCGATTTTCAGGAAAAGCTGGCGGACTTCCTGCAATGGCTGGTTGCTGACGCAACCGTCGAGCAAGCCGGGCGCAAAGCGATCTTGCTCGCGCATCTGGCCGGAAAATCCGGCTGCAAAACCGACAAGGAACTGGCGCGGCGATTAAACATTTCCGGCGGCAGAATTTCACAACTTCGCGCGGAAATCATTGACGATTTTGGCAGTTTAGGCCGATGCAACCGCCGCCAAAATTAAAACTCGCCGCATTGGTAAGATGAACATTCTTGAAAAAATAGACCAAGTTTTGACCGGCACGAAGCCATTGCCCAAAAAGTCGCCGACGGAAAACGCCGCGCTCGTCATTTGCGAACTCGCCGCGCCGCGTGTCAAATCCGCGATGGGCGGCAGATTTGCCGAAGGTAAAAAACTTTATGCCGATATAAAGAAGGTTCAAAAACTTCTGAACTATGAGCTTACCGAAGCGGCGGCGCACGCGGCTTATCAAAAGCAACTCGACGAACACGACCAACTCACCACCAATGGCGGCGACTTGGCAGCCATCCCGCGCGGACGTTCAAGAGATGCTTGGATTGCCGACTTTGCAGCGCGGAAAGAGGCAGCGGAACAGGTCGCGAATAAAGCCGGGAAAAAATTCGCAACGCTTAACATCGAAATCGGCGACCTGGTTTTGGCACAGCTTCACGATGAAGTTGCGGAACTCGAAAACGTCGAGGCGCGGCAGGCCGCTCGTTTCGGCCTGCCTTACAAGGCATCGCCTACCGTCGCCGCGCTCCGTTCGCTTTCCGATTATTTGCGCCACACCGCCGCAGCCACCGTCCTCGACAATTTTTAATTCAAAACACCATGTCCAACACATTTTCAACAGCCAGCCAAAATTTGGCGATCCAAGCAAGCAGCGTCATAAGCACAATTCTTTGTCCATTCAACTCCGTCGCAAGGGCGTTCCCGCTCGAAAAGGGCAAAAACCCGGCGCGACCCCGCGTTGTGGCCGTTGTCACAGCCGTCGCCGATACGCAGCTTGTGGCGAATCCTGATTACACGCTGGGCGACGCAACGATTGACCCGACCTCCATTTCACACACGCTTTTCAGCAAGCCATTCGGCATCGGCCAGGATGAAATGGATTTGGGAGCGCGAACGGCGTGGCTGGTGACATTGAACGCACAAAAAATCGCCGCCGCCATTTCCGATTCGCTTTCGTCTTTGCTGACAACGACTAATTACGGCTCGCCCATTGTAACGACCACCGCCGCGAATTTTACCGTGGGGGATTACGAAACTTTGTTCAATGGCGTCGCAACCGCAGGCCGCGCCATCGTCCTTGACACTCCCTTTTTTGCAAAAGTCAAACCCGCTTCATGGTGTCCGCCAGGCTTCGCAAACACGCTTGAGCATACCCGGTGGAGTGCAGCCGGAACGAACGTGCGCGGCTTTGTGTCCGACCCCGCCGCGATTGTGATTTCGTACGCCGTGCCGACGTTGTATGCGCCACACTTGCGAAACGTCGTCGCCGAAAGCACGTTCACACTTCCGCAGATAGGACTGGAAGGCACGCTATCGCTTTATTACATCCTCGCCACACGCAGCTTGATGGGTTGTCTTTCAATCTACATGGGCGCGGCTCCCGGCGACACGAACGCTTTGAAGTTGCTCACATCCGCATGATTTCGGTGCATCGGTTGGTTTGTTTGCGCCCGGCTGGAGTTGGCAGCAGCTTCAGCCCGGCGTTTTTTCTTCCGGCGATAAGCCACGCTGGACAGAGCAGGCCGGTTTGCTTTCCGTGCATGGAGGCGACCGGCTTTTGCTTTTTATTGGAATGAACACCGCGAAACAATTCAACCTGTTTGAAAAGCAATTTCCGCGTTCATTGGAATGTTCCGGCCCCGACCTGCCCGCGTTGCTGGCGGATCTGAAAACTCGCGGTTGCATCGTCTTGGGGATGACAGTCGTTAAAACTGGCCGCTGGCTTCTTTCGCTTCAATGGCCGACACGTCACCCCGCCATGGTAGAGCGCCCGACGCCCGGCCCGACACGCTACTTGCCCGCTGGCACGCTTTGATTGCCCAGGCCGCACCACGCCGCCCGCCCCGCTTCGCTGCGTAACGCTGGACGCGCTTTGATTGCTGGCAAGGGACAACACACAGCAAGGCAAGCCGCCAGAGCGAGGCCGCGACACCCCCTAAAAAAGTGGCAAAGGAATGGCAGAGTGAAATTATTTTGCCTTCGTTTCCGAAAACGAAAAACCGCACAAACTCCTTTGTTTATGCGGGTTTTAAAGTGGTGCCCCGGTGGGGACTTGAACCCCAAACCAATTGATTAAGAGTCAACTGCTCTGCCAATTGAGCTACCGAGGCAACCAACATTGGAACATGCCGCGCGAATCGGCACTGAAGCATTCTAGGACAAAATGGAAATAAACGGCAAGCTCTATTGGTGGACCCGAACCTGGAACCAACCCCGAAAGCCTTCGGGGCTGCTCTATCCATCGCTGGTGACCAAAACGGGAATGCCCGCCAGCGCCGTTTCCGCCAGAATCAGCCCGTCGTGAAATTCGCCTTCCGGCAGCAATCCCGCCCGCAGCAATTTCGCTGAAAATTGTTCGGTGATGCCGTGCCCAACGGATTTCAAATCAAACGGGGACAGGTTCCAGGAACGCATTTGTTGCAGAGCTTTCAGGGCCAGCGGCGTTTCCGCGCATTGCTTTTCAAGGGCGCAATAGGCCAGTTCTTGAATGGCCGTCGGCGGCACGACCAACTAATAACCGCGTTCCTGGTAAACTTCCCGGAAGGTATGCGCAAAATCTTTGTCGGCGGCGAGGTCGAACAGCAGGTTAGTGTCGAGCGCCAACAGCTTCTTTTTTCCCGGTCCCGCCATAAATGATTTGCATCCCGCGCTTGAAAAGGCTTTCCCGTTCCCGCTTCGAAAGTTTGTTTGCTTCCGTTCGCAGGCGCTTCGCAGCTTTCGATCCAGCCGGCTGTCTGGATAAACGAAATTTTTGGCGGCCTTGTTGCTCATATTTACAAGGCTATTTTCCCACTGATTGTCCAGGGTGTCCATCCGTTTGTTGTTCACCGGCACTTTTCTAAATCGCATGGTCAGGCTCCGCTCTGGCCGCTGGAGATGCGACGGCGGCCACGGATGATGCTTCCAGGGTGACGGACAAATCCAGCAGTTGCGGCAATCGCTCCAGTCGGAAAGTCAAAGCGGCCTAGCCAACCGTGTCAGCAATTCACGCGGCGTGAGAATTTGAATTCCAAACGGCTTTTGCAGCGCCAGCAAATCATCATCGCGTGAAACGATGATTTTAGCCCCGGCAGCCAGAGCACATGCCAGATAAGGATCATCTTTCACATCCCGGCTGCGCTGTTTGCCCAGCGGTGCCGGCTCAACCAGTTTCACCTGATCGTAATACCAGGTCAGCAGATTGTGCGGCGCGTGTTTGAATTTGCTTCCTCGTTCCGCAACCAGAGCCCGTACTTCTTCCAGAATTTCCAGCGTGGCGAAAACAGTGATTCGCCTTTTTGCCATCGCCAGCAGGCAATTGTGAGCTTCCCCGCGCCAGCCCACACCGGCAAAGACAACATTGGCATCAAGAACGACGCGCACTTTTCCTCTCCGCCCGGATGCGATGCTGGGCTTTGACAATCTCGGCCATTTCCTCATCCGAAGGATCGCCAATCGGCGCGCCCTCGATGGCCTTTTCCAAAAACGCCACATCCTGGTTGATTTGTTCCTGCCGCCGGTTGCGGATCAGGTCGCGCATGTATTCACTCATGGAATCAAACGCGTGCGCTTCCGAATCTGACCGCGCGAAATCCGCCAGCTCCGGGTTCAACGAAATGTTTATCGTCACTGCTTTCATAGCGTCAAAATAATGCATTGGCAGCCTATGTCAAGGCTTGTCATTGATATTTCCCGACCCGTTCCTAAATTACATGGTCAGGCTCCGCTGTGGCCGCTGGAGATACGACGGCGGCCACGGGTAATGCTTCCAGGGTGACGGACAAATCCAGCGTTGCGGCAATCGTTCCAGCCAGAAATCCGCATGGCACATGCAACTCATAGACCAGGGGTTAAAACGATACTTCCGTTGCGTGACCGCATGGACGTAACGCCGCATGAAACACGCATCAGTTGCACCAAGCGCGCAGAATCTGCGTAGCGCCGGAAGGAGTTGAGCAGCAATTGCGCAGCCCGTTCTTCCATTTCCCAATGAAATGGACTTTTGTGGCGCTGGTATGGTTATTGCATGGAGAGATTTCGCAACCGATGGGCAGCATGTGTGTGCCGCCCCGCAACGAAGCAAAAATGCAAACAACATCCCAACTGAAAGAGGAGAATGTCCGATGAAAGTGAATCAATTATTGACGATATGCGGAATCGCCGCGGCCCTGTGTTTGAGCGCGGGCAGCGTTTCCGCCCAAAATGACAATGGTGGTGATAATGGCGGAGGCGGTCGCCGCGGCAACTTCGATCCGGCCCAGATGCAGCAACGCATGATGGAAAACATCCGGGGAGATCTTGGCTTCACCAACGACACCGATTGGAATGCGGTCCAACCGCTGTTTCAAAAAGTGATGGACGCGCGGCGTGACGTCGGGTTCGGCGGCGGCATGGGCCGGATGTTCCGCAACCGTAACCGCAACAACGGCGACCAGGCCGGCGGCAACAATCGCCCCAATTTTGGCCCGCAACCCAGCCAGGAAGCCGAGGCCCTGCAAAAGGCCATTGATGACAACGCGCCCAAGGCGCAATTAAAAGCTGCGCTGGCAAAATATCAGACCTCGCAAAAAGCCAAACAGGCCAAGCTCGTGACGGCGCAGGAAACCCTGCGCAAGGTGCTCACCCCGAAACAGGAAGCCCAGGCCACCCTGCTCGGGTTGCTCGAATAACCGATCCAAAAGAGAAGCTGACGTCCGCCCTATGAGTGAAACTCCCGTTCAACCCACTTCGTTGAAACAGTTGCTGGACCGCATGGTCGCGGCCCGGCAACTGTCGGCGACGGACGCGGAGTCCCTCGCGCGCGCGAAGTCTCCCGTTCAAACCAAGGAAGACATCCTGCGCTGGCTGGCCAAGGAATACGATCTCGCCTACACGACGCTGGACGACGTGGAACCGGACCGCCAGCTTCTCTCCCTTTTTCCCGCCCGCATCCTACTGAAGGAGGAACTTCTGCCGCTCAAGCGCCTCAACGGCACCGTCGAGGTCGCCACCAGCCGTCTCTTCGCCACCCAAGGCCTCGATGCGCTGAAAACGATGACCGGCTTGAACCTCAAGCCCGTCCTCGCCTCCAGCGAAGCCATCCAGCGTGAAATTAAAAAACGCCTCGGCGTCGGCGCGGACACGATTGACACACTCGATGAGGAAAAGGGACTGCAGGTTGTTGACGATAATGCCGAGGACACCAATCTTGACGAGGCCGAAGAAGACGAAGCCTCCATCATCCGCTTCGTTAATCAGGTTTTGAAGGACGCCATTGAACTGCGCGCGTCGGACATTCATCTCGAACCGTTCGAGGATGAGTTCCGCATCCGCTACCGGATTGACGGCGTGTTGCAGGATGTTTCCGTACCCGCGCAACTCAAGCGCTTCCAGCCGGCCATCGTGTCGCGCGTCAAAATCTTGAGCCACCTCAACATCGCCGAAAAACGCCTGCCGCAGGATGGCCGCATCCGCATCCGGCTCGACGACGCCGAGGTGGACATCCGCGTCTCGGTGATTCCGATGCTGCATGGCGAGGCCGTGGTCATGCGTTTGCTCCGGCAAAACGCCACGCTGCGCGGCATGGGCGAACTGGACATGGACCGGCGCGAACTGGACTGCTTCCGGCGCGTTCTCCAATTGCCGCACGGCATCATCCTCGTCACCGGCCCCACCGGCAGCGGCAAAACCTCGACCCTCTACACCGCCCTCAACGAAATTAACGATTCCGTCCGCAAAATCATCACCGTGGAAGACCCGGTCGAATACCAGCTCAAGGGCGTCAACCAGATTCAGGTCAACGAAAAGTCCGGCCTCACCTTCGCGCGCGGACTGCGCTCGATTCTGCGCCACGACCCGGACGTGATTCTCATCGGCGAAATCCGCGACCAGGAAACCGCGCAGATTGCCGTCCAGGCCTCTCTCACCGGCCACCTGGTTTTCTCCACCTTGCATACCAACGACGCCCCCGGCGCCGTCACCCGGCTCGTGGACATGGGTGTTGAACCGTATCTCGTGGCGTCGTCGCTCGAAGCCGTGCTGGCCCAGCGCCTGGTCCGCGTGCTCTGTAAACATTGCAAACAAATTGACGACTCGCCAACCGCCCAAGCCTTCAAGGCACGGCTTGGCATTCCCGCCTCGGTCACCATTTACAAATCCATCGGCTGCCGCGAATGCCGCAATACCGGGTTTCATGGCCGCCACGCGATTTTTGAGTGGATGGACAGCGACAGCGAAATCCGCCAGTTGGTCTTGAAAAATGCCTCGAGCGACCAGATTCGCGACGCCGCCCGGCGCGCCGGCATGAAAACACTGGCCGAAGACGGCTGGCGCCTGGTCCGCCAGGGCATCACGACCGTCGAAGAAATTTTGAGCGTGACCACCGCCAAGGAGGTGGAACGCACGACCAAAAATGAAACGCAGGATGCCGCGGCGAAAACCCCGTCCAGCATTGCGGTGGCGAGATAGTTATGAAACGGGAACATCGAACATCAAACATCGAACATCGAACGCCGGATGGAGCGGCGGTTCGCCGATTTTTTATTCGATGTTCAGCGTTCGATGTTCAGCGTTCGATGTTCTCCTGATTTTCAAATGCCCACGTTTTCCTACAGAGCCTTGCAGAGCGACGGCACCATGGCCGAGGGCCAGCTTGACGCCCCGGGCCGGCCCGATGCGTTGCGGCAGGTGGAGACGCTGGGCCTGCGTCCGGTCAGCCTGGCCGAAAAGGCCGCGGCAGCGCCGTCAAAAAACGGCTCCCCGCTGCCGGCGGCATTCGGAAACCTATCCTTCAAGTTCGAATCGAAAAAGGTTTCCGCGAAGGACCTGGAAAATTTCACGCGCCTGCTCTCCAGCCTGCTCGCAGCGGGCGTGCCCCTGAGCCGCGCGCTGGTCATTCTTTACAAGGAAGCCTCCTCGCCCGCCGCCCAGGCCAAGTGGAAGGAAGTCCACGACCTGGTCATTGACGGCATGTCACTGGCCGACGCAATGGCGAAGTCGCCGGAGACCTTTCCGCGCGTTTATACCGCGATGGTGGAAGCCGGCGAGGCGGGCGGGTTTCTCGACGTGGTGCTGGCGCAAATCGCCGATTTCCAGGCGCGGGAAAAGGATTTGAAGTCGAAGGTGACGACCGCGATGGTTTATCCCTGCATCCTGCTGGCGCTGGCGCTGGTGGTGCTCACGGTGTTGCTGGTGTTTTTCATTCCGAAATTCCAAAAGATGTTCGCCAGTGTGCATGGTTCGCTGCCAATGATCACTCAAATGATCATCGGCATCAGCCACGTCGTCCGTTCTTACGGATTGTTTATTGCGACGGGCCTGGTGGTCGCCGGCTTTCTCGTGCGCGCCTGGTTCGCCTCCGAAAAGGGGCGCCGGGTCTGGGAAAACCTGGTATTGCAATCGCCCATCGTCGGCCCGCTGACCGCACAATTTGCCATGGCGCGATTCTGCCGGATGCTGGGCACACTGCTCGGTGCGGGCGTGCCCCTCGTGCATGGCCTGAACGTCGCCCGCAAATCCATCGGCAACCAGATTCTCGTGGACGCCGTGGCGCAATCCATCGAACACGTCCAGCAAGGCGGGCGGCTCGGCCAGAGCCTGGCGGATTGCAAGGACCTTTTCCCCGGTTCCGTCGTGGAAATGGTTTCCGTGGCCGAGGAAAGCGGCAAGCTCGACGCGGAACTCGTCCGCATTGCAAGTGTTACCGAGGCGGACCTGGACCGGCATTTGAAAACGGCGGTGGCTTTCGCCGAACCGTTGATGCTGTTTCTCATCGCCGGGTTCATCGGCATCATTTTCATCGGCATGTTGCTGCCGGTGTTCTCGTTGCAGGATTACATCAAATAAAATGCAAAATTTATGAAAATCAAAATCCAAAACCTTCGGAGGGGCGAGCTCTGCGAGCCCTTGACCAACCCATCGCGTAACATTTTAGGGGCTTGTGGAACTCGCCCCTCCGACAAAACTTTGTGCCGCGCCTTCACCCTCGTCGAAATGCTGCTGGTCATGACCATCATCGGCATCCTGGCGGCCATCGTGATTCCCAAAATGGTGGGCCGCAGCGAACAGGCGCGGTTGACGGCCGTACACGCCGACCTTTCATCCATCAAAACCGCGCTTGACGCGTTCGAGGTGGACAACGGTTATTATCCCAAGAGCATGCAGGATTTGCTCCAGCAGCCCAACAACGCCAAAAACTGGCACGGACCCTATCTGGACAAAGTTCCGCAGGACCCGTGGGGCAACAACTATCTTTATTACTATCCCGGCAAACACAACCAGAATTCCTATGACCTGCTGTCCGTCGGGCCGGACGGCAAGGAAGGATCGGAAGATGACATTGGCAACTGGACAACCAAATAAATGAATTTGTCTGGTCGAGAGTCGAGAGTCGAGAGTCGAGCGCCGAAACCCGGCGTGCGCGTGGCGAATTCTTGTCACGTTTCACGTTTCACGTTTCACGCGTCCGCTTTCACACTCGTCGAACTGCTGCTCGTCCTGGCGCTGCTGGTCATCATCACCTCGCTCGTGGCGCCGGCCATGTCGAATTTCATCCGCGCCCGCGCGGTGGACTCCGAGGCGCGCCGCCTGTTCGCGCTGATGCACGCCGGCCAGAGCCGCGCGGTCTCGGAAGGCCTGCCGATGATGCTTTGGGTGGACGAAAAACAGGCCGCCTACGGGCTTACTGCGGAAACGCCCCCGTCGGGCGGTGACCCGAAGGCGGAAAATCTGACGCTCGACGAAAATGTGCAGATTGCGGTCCTGAACGCCGGGGCAACCGCTTTGACGACGTTCCAGAACCTGCCGGCCATCCGCTTTTTGGCGGACGGCACCATTGATGAAAACAGTCCGCAAACGTTGCGCCTGGCCGACGCCAAAGGCAATGCCCTCTGGCTGGTCGAAGCGCGCAACCACATGGGTTATGAAATTCGGGATACCGACAAATAAAGGTAGGGACGCCGCGCTGCGGCGTCCGGTCGGCGCAGCGCGCCGACCCTACCACAAATCCGCCTTCACGCTGATCGAGGTGCTGGCGGCGCTGCTGTTCCTGGCCATCGTGATTCCGGCGGCGGTGGAGGCGCTGCATCTGGCCAGCCTTGCCGGCGTGGTCGCCGTCCGCAAAGGCGCCGCGGCGCGCGTGGCGGACCGGATTTTAAACGAAAGCATCGTGACGACCAACTGGAACACCGGCACGCAAAACGGAACGGTCACGGAAGGCGCGCAGGAATTCCGCTGGACGTTGACCAGCCAGAACTGGCCGGTGGACGCCATGGAACTCATCACCGCGGAAGTGAAGTATTCCGCCCAGGGCCGTGATTATTCCGTGAAACTGTGTACGCTGGCCAATCCGCAAACGCTGACCACGACGATGGGTTCGCAACCATGAAAATCAATTCAAACAACCGCTCCGGTCGAGAGTCGAGAGTCGAGAGTCGAGTACCAACACACGACGCACGGGAGAATTTTTGCCCGCGTCACCCGTCACCCGTCACCCGTCACTCCTCTGCCGCGTTTACACTCATCGAGATGATCCTGGCGGTGGGCGTCTCCGCCATCGTGCTGGTGGCCATCAATGCCGTGCTTTTCAGCGCCCTGCACCTGCGCGAAGTCACCCAGGCCGCGGTGGATGACGCCACGCCCCTGGACCAGGCGATCACCATCCTGCGCCGTGACCTGCAATGCGCCGTGTCGCCGGAACCCAACGGCGTTTTGACCGGCGATTTCAAGGCCGGCAATGTGACCAGCCTCGGCCTCAGCCAGCCAGTGGACGTCGAAATATTCACCGCCACCGGCGCGCTGCATGAAAACGAACCGTGGGGCGACATCCAACGAGTCACCTACGAATTGAAAGACCCTGCCATCCGCACCGCCGCCGGCAAGGACCTCGTCCGCAGCATCACGCGCAATCTGTTAAGCTCGACCACGCTGGACGTCCAGGACCAGCCGCTTTTGAGCGGCGTGGAAAGCATCAAGTTTTCATGTTTCGACGGCACGCAATGGTATGATGCCTGGGACACCACCGACACCACCACGGCCAACACCAACCTGCCGGCCGCCGTCCGGGTCCTCATCCAGATGGCGGGAAACAACACGGACAACACACGCCCGCAGCCAATTCAAATCCTGGTGCCGATAGATTCGCAATCGCGCACGAACACCTGAAATGAAAATTAAACAGGAACATCGAACATCGAACATCGAACATCGAACGGCGAATGCGGGGTTGCGTTCCGGTCCATTCGATGTTCGGCGTTCAGCGTTCGGCGTTCGATGTTCCCATTTTCAGCGTGGTTCGGTGCTCATTCTCGTGCTTTGGATTTCCATCGGGCTGGTCGCCATCGCGCTTTATTTCGCGAATTCCATGACCTTTGAACTCCGCGCCTCGGACAACCGCGCCACCGGCATCGCGGCGGAACAGGCCATCGAAGGCGCGGCGCGCTATGTCGGCTGGGCGCTCGCGAATTTTGCCACGAATGGCGCGGTGCCCAACAACACCCAGTTTTCCTGCGCGGCCGTGCCGGTGGGCGACGCGCATTTCTGGCTCATCGGCCGCGACCCGTCCGGCACAATTTCCACCGAACCGTATTTTGGTCTTGTGGACGAAGCCTCCAAATTGAATTTGAACCGCGCCGGCACCAACGCGCTTTCTTATCTGCCCAACATGACGCTCGATTTTGCCGATGCGATTGTGGATTGGCGCAGCACCAACGGCAGCGGCGACTATGCGCTGAATTATTCGGCGTTGGGGTACACGGACAAAAACTCCCCGTTCGAAACGGTGGACGAATTGCGGCTGATATATGGCGCGACGATTGACCTGCTGGTCGGCGAAGACGTCAATCGCAACGGTGTGCTCGACGCCAATGAAACAGACCTGAACGGCAACGGCATACTGGACCCGGGTCTGTTTGAATACCTCACCGTTTACAGCCGCCAGCCAAATTTCCACTCCGACGGCTCGTCGCTGACGAACGTGAACCTGGCAATCGAACGATTGCAGACGCTTTTCCAGAGCGCCGGCGTTGGCAACGCGAGCGGCCTTGCCACTTCCATTTACAACCACGTTCATCCTCGAAACGGCCCGGCAAACCCATTCCCGGGAATTTTGAATTTTTGTTTATTCTGCCAGAATCAGGGCATGAGTTCGGCTGACTTTGCAAAGATTTACAACAATATCACCACCAGCACCAATCTTTACACCACCGGCTTGCTGAACATCAACACCGCCAGCGCGCCCGTGATGACGGCGTTGTTCATGGGCCTGGGCGTGGACCAGAGCACGGCGCAAGGCGCGGCGCAATCGCTCGTCACCTACCGCCAGCAAAATCCCAACAACCTCAACGCCATTTCCTGGATCGTGGACGCGCTCGGCAACACCAGCCCGGTCGTCCTGGCCCTCGCCGCCGGCCGCGATTACATCACCACGGAAAGTTTTCAATTCACGGCGGACATCGCAGCGGTCGGACCGTTCGGCCGCGGCTACCGGCGGGTGAAATTCATTTTCGACATCAGCGAAGGCTCGCCCAAAATCATATACCGCCAGGACCTCAGCCGGCTGGGCTGGGCGCTCGGGGAAAAGGCCCGCACCACCTGGGTCGCCAAGGAAACGCCATGAACCAGATTTTGAAAATCAATTTTTTGAGACGCAAAAAGTTGACGGGCCTGCTCGGCCTCAACTTCGATGGCAGCCGCCTTGACGGTGTCGTGCTCCGCCGCACCAACGGCTCGCTGCAACTCCAGCAGTCGTTCTCGGCGACCCTCTCGCTCGATCCGCTCACGGCGGCGCCCGAACTGGTCGGACGCGAAATTCGCAACCACCTCGAAACTGCCGGCGTGCGCCAACGCCACTGCGTGGTGGGCGTGCCGTTGAAGTGGATGCTCACGGCACAAACCGAATTGCCGCCGTTGCCGGAGGCGGATGCCGCGAGCCTGCTGCAACTGGAGGCGGAACGCGGATTTCCGTGCGACGTCACGACGTTGCGGCTCGCCCATTCGCGCTGCCCGTTGCCGGCCGGCAAACAACTCGTGACCCTGGCGGGAATCCTCAACAGCCAGCTCACATCGCTGGAACAGGTCCTGGCGGCGGCCAAATTGAAACCGGTCAGCTTTTCACCCGGCGTGACGGCTTTGCAGCCGCCGGCGGCGGAAACTTCCAGCGGAGTGCTGGCCCTGGCCATCGGCGAGAGTCAGGTGTCCCTGCAAATCACCTGTGGCGGCGGCGTGGCGGCCCTGCGCACGCTGGAAGGCGCCATCGAGAATGAAGGCTCGCGGCGCGCCCTCCATACCGGCTATGTCGCGCGGGAAGTTCGCATCACGCTCGGGCAGTTGCCCGCCGGACTGCGCGCCTCCGTCCGCCGCATCCGTATTTTCGGCCCGCCCGACCTGGCGCAGCAACTGGCCGACGAAATGGAATTGCGGTTTGAACCGGCCGGCCTGGGCGTCGAACCGGTTACGAAGTATTCGCCGGACGAATTCGGCGTCCAGCTTCCGCCCGACGCACCCGTTTCCCCGGCCTTCAGCCTGGCCGCCCGGTGGCTGACGGGACAAACGCCGGCCTTCGAATTCCTGCCGCCCAAACCGACGGCCTGGCAGCAAATCATCACCAAGTATTCCTCCAGCCGGCTGCGCTCCGCCGGCGCGACGGCCGCCGGCATCGTCGCCATCGTCGGCGGATTGTTTTTGTTCCAGGAAATCCAGCTCCTCCGGCTGCGTTCGCAATGGTCGGGGATGTCGGCCAAGGTCAGGGAACTGGATGGCATCCAGCAGCAAATCCAGAAATACCGGCCGTGGTTCGACGAGTCGTTCCGCAGCCTGAGCATTTTAAAGCAGCTCACGACGGCGTTCCCCGAGGACGGCGCCGTCACGGCCAAGACGGTGGAAATCCGCGACGGCAACGTGGTGAACTGTTCCGGCACGGCGCGGGACAACGCCGCCCTGCTGCGGATGTTGAGCCAGTTGCGCGCGGCGGACGGCGTGACCGACTTGAAGGTGGATCAGATCCGCGGCAAAGCGCCGATGCAATTTACGTTCGACTTTCATTGGAACAAAGGAGGCGGCAATGAAAATTGAAAACCGCCAGCAACTGTTGATTGCGCTGACCATCGCGGTGGGCGTGCTTTACGCGGCCGACCAGGTGGTCATTGAACCGATGTTCGGCTGGTGGAAAACGCGGGCGAAAACAGTCACCGAACTGCGCGCGCAGGTAAAAAACGGCCGGCGGTTGATCCAGCGCGAGGCCGGCCTCCGCAGCCGTTGGAGCCAGATGCGCACGAACACCCTGCCGGAGAATCCTTCACTGGCGGAGCAGCAGACGCTCAAGGCCTTTGACAGTTGGGCCCGGGAGAGCGGCGCCGACGTCACCGGCATCACGCCCCAGTGGAACAACGATTCGCCGGACTACCTCACGCTCAACTGCCGCCTTGAGGCGGCCGGCGACCTCGGCACCCTCAGCCGGTTTGTCTATGACCTCGAAAAAGATCCGATGGCGCTCAAACTTGAAACGGTGGAACTCAGCGCCCGCGACACCACCGGCCAGCAACTCACCCTCGACCTGCAAATCAGCGGGCTGGTGCTCGTTTCGCAATCCCAATCCAAACCATGAACCCGGCACGATACAACCAAAATCACCCCGGCTCCGACCCGGGTCTTTTCCTGGGAGCGCTGGCGTCTCGCCGGCGTGTGGACGAGGGACTGGCCGGCGGGACGCCGGCGCTCCCAGGAACTGCGCTTCGGTATTGGAACGCAAGCCGCAGACTCCGGACGGTGGCCGTGCTCGCCGCACTCGGGGTGCTCCTGGCCAATGGCCGGCCGGCCGCCGCGCAGACGACCAACGCCCCCGCCGCCACGAATTATTCGTCGTTCCAGATCATCGTGGACCGGAACATTTTTGACCCCAACCGTTATGCGCATGCGTCACACAGCCGCGGACGCTCCGTCTCCAAGTCGGCGCCCTACTTTTCGCTGGTCGGCACATTGAGCAGCCGGAATGGCATGCTCGCCTTCTTTGACGGGAACGATTCCGATTATCGCAAGGTACTCGCCCCGGACGGAGTCATTGCCGGTTACAAGGTGGCGGAAATCACGCTGCGCGGCGTCAAGCTGACTTCCACCAACAAGCCGGTGGTAATGCAAGTTGGCGCGCAGATGCGGCAGGAAGGCAAGGGCGAATGGCAACTGGCCGAATCGGGCGAATTGCCGGCCACCACGGCCGGAAATGAAACCCCGGCGACGGACGAAACACCCGCGGCCACCCCGGCTTCGGGTGCCGGCAGTGAACCCAATGACGTCCTCAAGAAACTCATGCAACAAAGAGAACAGGAATTAAAATGAAAACCTTGATTCGACGAACCCTCGTGACGCTGTGCGTTTCGGGACTGATCATGTCAGCGGCCACACAAACGGCTCTTGGCCAGCCGGACGCCGGGCCGGGACCCGGCGATGTCCCGCCGCCGGACGTAGGCGCGCTGAACGAACAGCCGGCAACCAACCAGCCCGCCGCGCCAACAACGGGTGTTCAACCCGCCACGCCGGCAAAAACAGCGCCGACGGCGGCCGTTCCCACCGTGGTGCAGGATTCCACCCTCGCGCCGACCGTCGGCACGAATTTTGACGAATTGAGTCTGAACTTTCGCAATGCGCCGCTGGAGATGGTCCTGAATTATCTCAGCGATGCCGCTGGGTTTATCATCGTGATGGACACGCAGGTCCGGGGCAATGTGAGCGTCATCAGCAGCCATCCCATGAACCGGAATGAAGCGGTGGACCTGCTTAATGCCGTCCTGAACAAGAACGGTTACGCCGCCATACGCGACGGGCGGACCTTGACGATTCTGGACAAGAACGACGCGAAGACGCGGAACATCCCGGTCAAGACCAGCAACAACCCGGACAGCATTCCGAATAACGCCGAGATCGTCACGCAGATCATCCCCATCCGGTTCGTGGAGGCCCGGCAATTGGTGACGGATTTGTCTTCGTTCGTTTCACCCCAGGCGACGATTGTCGCCAATGAGGCTGGCAATTCGATTGTGGTCACCGACACGCAATCGAACATCCGGCATCTCACCGAAATCATCAAGGCGATTGACAGCAGCGCCGAGGGGGAAACGGAAATCCGCGTGTTCCATTTGACCCACGCCAGCCCGACCGACGTGGCCAGTGAATTGGGCCAGATTTTCCCGACGAGCGGCACCTCGGGCAGCCAGGCCCAGTCGCCCTTCCGGTTCGGTGGCGGAGGTGGTGGCGCGGGCGGCGGTGGTCCGGCCCAGTTTTTTGCCCGGATGGCAGCGGCGAATGCCGGCGGTGGCACGGGCACCAGTCAAAACTCCCGGATCCAAAAGCAGACGCAGGTCGTCGCCGTGGCGGACCAGCGCACTTCGTCCGTCATCGTGACCGCCTCCAAGGATTTGATGCAGGAAATCGCCGGGATGATGGAACAACTGGATGTGCCTTCGGACCGCGATCAGAGCGTTTATGTTTTCCAGATGAAAAATGGCGATCCGCAGCAGGCGTTGACGGTGCTGCAAAACATGTTCCAGAGCAGCAGCACTTCGCGCAGCGGCACGAGTTCGTCGTCGCAAAACAGCGCGCTCCAGCAACGCGCTGTGAACGGCACCACCACGATGGGATCGACCACCACCACCACTGGAGTGGGCGGCACCAGCACCGGCGGCGGCATTGGCAGCGGGCGGGCGTACTAAAACGCGAACAATTTTTTAATGAAAAGGCAAATTATGAAAACAAACTGTTTCAAAAAATATCTCGGCGGCGTTCTGGCCCTGCTTTTCTGCGCCGCAATGGAAATCCATGCCCAGCAGCGCACTGGTGGCGGTGGTGGCGGTGGATTTGGTGGGTTCGGCGGATTTGGCGGCGGAAACCGCAACAACAACGCCAGCAGTTCCAGCAGCAGCCAATACAACAACAACGGCACGGTGGGCAGCGCGGTCATTTCCGTGGACCCGGTGACGCACAACATCATCGTCATCGCCGACAAGGAAACCAGCGAGCAAATCGGCAGGGTGGTCGCCAGCCTTGACGCGCCCGAACCGCAGGTGCTCATCAAGGTCGTCTTCCTCGAAGTGCAGGACAACACGGCGTCCGCCATCGGTGTTCAGGGCGATTACACCGGCCTCAACAAAAACTTTTCGCAACTCACCGGCTATATCACCAATTACAGCGCCGGCCAGCAGGCTGGCACTGCCGGCACCATCGCGCCAGTTTATCAGACCTTGAATGTGAACAATAACTTTGGCCTGCCCCAGTCCCTGGCGGGAGCGACCGGAAATGGCGGTCTCTATCAATTCATGGGCAGCGATTTCAATGCGACGCTCCAGGCCGTCGCCACCGCCGGCAAGGCGCAGGTGCTGTCGCGCCCGTCCATTCTCGCGCGCGACGGCCAGATGGCGGAGATTGTCGTCGGCCAAAGCGTCTATCTGCCCAGCGGCGTGAGTTTTAGCGCGGTCGGCAATAGCGCCACCACCGTCCCGACCATCAACGGGACCTATCAAAACGTCGGCATCCAGCTGGACGTCACGCCGTTCATCGGGGCGAACAATCTGATTCAAATGATCCTGGAACCACAAATCACGTCCATTGACAGCTCGACGCCCGGCCAGGTGATCGAAGGCGGCAGCATCATTTCGTCCGCCGTGTATGCGCCCAACATCAACAAACGATCCGCCAACACCGTGGTCGTGACTCCCGACGGCCAGCCCGTCGTCATCGGCGGCCTCATTGCCAATGAAAAGTCCTCCAACGACAGCAAAATCCCGATTCTGGGCGACATTCCGGTGCTCGGCCAGTTGTTCCGGTTCAGCGCCAAGTCGAACCAGAAGAGTGAGTTGTTGATCTTCCTCACGCCGCACATCGTCCAGATGCCGTCACAACTCGCCGCGCTGACCGCGAAGGAAACCGCCCAGTCGCAACTCATCACCAACTCGATTTCGGAGAAGGAACTGGATCGGTTCCTGGAACGAGTGCCGGTGAAGAAAAAACCGTAGGATGCAATTATGTTATCTTTGAACGATGGCATGACAGAACCCGAAAAAACGAAGTTCGTTTGCGCCACATGGCGTAGCGCAGGCTTTCCAGCCTGCGGGTTCGGGCGACTTTCCAGTCGCCAGGAGCGGAACTGGAAAGTTCCGCCACCAGCAGACAAGAATGTCTGCTCCACAAAAATTCCTGGGCGCATCCAGCTACAACATCGATTTTCAGACTGAAAGCTATTTATGGAACTGAAACGCCGCAGCGCTTTGATCTACGGACTCCTGCTGGGAGTCTGGGTGTTGGTGGTTGTCTGGCAGTTGGCCGAGCACCTGCGCGTTCGGGAAGAAGCCCGTACGGCGCTCGTCAACCGGGCCAAGGACATTTCCACCACCCTCGGCATCGTGCTCCGGTCGCAGCGCCGCTTCGGCGGCGTGGTTTCCAAGGAACGGCTTGAAGTCTCGCTCACGGAACTGATCCGGCAGGAGAAGGCGGAATTGGACGGCATCGCGCTGTTGAACGCCGCCGGTGAGATGGTCGCCTCCGCCGGGACGGGAATTGATCTTCAAGGCCGGGGCGCCGCAGGCGCAACGGAAAAATGGAATGCGCAGACCGTCACCCTCGTGAATCCGGTGGATCTCGGCACCAACCTCACCTACGACATCGAAGGCACCAACCTCCCGATCATTTTGTCCCGGCAGGATTTTACCAATCGCTTTGCCGCCACCAACCGTCTGGGCGGACCGCCCCACGGGCCGCCACCCGAACCCGTGCCTGGTGATAATCCAACCAATTTTGCCGCCGGTTCCGGAGAACCTCCTCCACCGCCGCCGCCGGACAATGACACGAACCGGATGCGCTCCCGTCCCCGCTTTGGGCGTCCCCGCTGGATGAGCGAGGAAGAATACCAAACCCTTCGCCAGAAACAGGGCGTGCATAGTTTTGTCATCGTCATGTCCACCCAGACGCTCCACGAGACCTTTGAGCAAGACCTCTGGCTCCGATCCATCATCGCCCTGCTGGCCGCGATTTCGGTCGTTGGGTCAGGGCTGGCCTGGCGGAGCGTGACCAAATCCTCCGAACTTCAAATCCGTCTCATCCGCGCCAGCGAATTAAATTCGCACCTCAAGGAAATGAACCTGGCCGCCGCCGGCCTCGCGCATGAAACCCGCAACCCCCTCAACATCATCCGGGGCATGGCCCAGATGATTTCCAAACAAAACGACGCTCCGGCCGAAATCCGGGAAAAAGTCCGCGCCATCGTGGACGAGACCGACAAGGTCACCGCGCAACTGAACGAATTCATCAACTACTCGCGCCCGCGGGAGGTCCGCCGCGCGAAACTCGCCCTGGATTCCGTCGTGAACGAGGTCGCACGCGCCCTCGCCTACGACATCGAGGATAAGAAACTCAAGCTGGAAACGAAGGGCGAACCCATGGCCATCGAGGCGGACGAACAAATGCTCCGCCAGGTGCTGTTCAACCTGGTCTTCAATGCCATTCAGGCGGTTGGTGAAAACGGCCGGATCCAGATTGTGACGCAGAAAATCAACACTGCCGAGGCGGTCATTGAAGTCCGCGATGACGGCCCCGGGGTTCCACCCGAACGCCGCCAGGAAATTTTCAAGCCTTACTTCACGACCAATCAAAAAGGCACCGGGCTGGGCCTGGCCGTCGTCCAGCAGATCGTGCTGGCGCACGGTTGGGAAATCGAATGCCTGCCCAACGAACCCAAAGGCGCCATCTTTCGCATCAGCCACTTGAAAGTCATCGCCTGATTCGGGCGACCCGGCGATGTTTTTCGTTTCATGGCCGGAAAGGTGAAATGGAATGGTTTTTACGTCCGCCCTCAACCTGACCTTC
>PLAY01000128.1 GCA_003134375.1 Limisphaerales bacterium
TATTTACGGATAAGCTCTAAGGCTTAAAATACGAATGAACAGGGGCGCAGCTTGCCGAACGAGGTTCATCTGCACGGTTGCATCCCTGAAGAAGCATCGCGTAAATTGTCCAGCCTGTGACCAAAGCAAATAACCGCCAACGCCCGTTGCGGGTGGGCCTGATTTCGCTCGGCTGCGCCAAAAATCTGGTGGACGCCGAAATCATGCTCGGCGCGCTGCTCCAGGACGGCGTGGAAATCACCAACGACCCCGCGCAGGCCGACGCCGTCATCGTTAACACCTGCTCGTTCATTGATGCTGCGCAGGAGGAGAGCGTGGACGCCATCCTCGAATCCGCCGAGGTCCGCGCCGCTAAAAATCGCGGCCAAAGCCTGATTGTTTCCGGCTGCCTGCCGCAGCGCTTCCGCGAGGAACTCCCGAAACTGTTGCCCGAGGTGGACGCGTTCATGGGCATTGACCAGGTCGCGCAGGTCGCGGACATCGTCAAACAGGCGGTGGCAAGGCGCGCGGAACGAATTGGGAAACATCCAACATCCAACATCCAACATCCAACATCGAAAGAAAAAATCGCCGGGCGGTTGGCTGAATTGAACAAGGACGATGCCGCCTCCAATCCTGAAAACCCCCAATCGCTTCGTGGAACCAAAAAGGTTGGCAAAACCAAAACTATCGCTGAATCGGCGAGGCTCTCCTCCATCCTCAATTCTCCATCCTCGCCGATATTAGACGTGACCCCGCACCCCACTTTCATTCCCGATTTCGGCACGCCGCGTTTCCGCCTCACGCCCAAACATTTCGCCTACGTCAAAATCGCCGAGGGCTGCAATCATCCGTGCAGTTTTTGCATCATTCCCCGAATGCGCGGTTCGCACCGCAGCCGTCAGCCGGCCGACATCGTGGCCGAGGCGAAAGCGCTGATAGCCGAAGGCGTGAAGGAACTGAACCTGATTTCACAGGACTCGACCTATTACGGTCTCGATTTGCGACCGGGCCACAGCCGTGCGATTTCGTCGCCGGAAAAATTTTCCGCCGCTGCAAAATCGCTTTCCGCCGCTGCCACGACCATTTGCACGCTGCTGCGCGAGCTGAACGCGCTGAAAGGCGATTTCTGGATCCGCCTGCTGTACACCCATCCGGCACATTGGACGGATGAACTCATTTCGACCATTGCCGAATGCCCGAAGGTGGCGCGTTACGTGGACATCCCCCTCCAGCACATCCACGAAAACATGCTGGAACGGATGCGGCGCGAGACCTCGCAGCAATACATCGTGGACCTGCTCCAGAAAATCCGTGCCGGCGTGCCGGGCATCACGTTGCGTACGACGTTCATCGTCGGCTTTCCCGGCGAAACCGAAGCCAGCTTCAACGCGCTGCTCGATTTCATCCGCGAAACCAGGTTCGAGCGGCTCGGTGTGTTTGCCTACTCAAAGGAAGACGGTACGCGCGCCGGTGCGATGACCGGACAGATTCCCGACAAGGTGAAGCAGCGGCGTCGCAAGCTGGCGATGGCCGAGCAGCACAAAATCGCACGGCAGGTTTCCGAATCCTTCATCGGCCGCGCGCTGAAAGTCCTCGTCGAAGGCCGTGCGAATGAAGAACAACTCCGCCAGGCCAATGTCAGTTCATGGGAGCACGGCCTCTTGCGCGAAAAGCAAACTCTCAACTCTTCCGCCTTCGCCTCCGGCTACGGCGCGACCGCGCCGAAACGAAGTGAAGGCGGGCAACTCTCAACCCTCAACTATCTGATTGCCCGCGGCGAGGCCGATGCGCCGGACATTGACGGCCGGGTTTATGTGCGTGGCAAATTGCCGATTGGCGAATTCGCCCGGGTCAAAATCGTCGGCCACACGGACTACGATTTGATTGCTGAGCCGGTTTAGTGAAATTCCTCTGGAATTTCAACCCGGTCTTGGCGCAATCCGCGATGAAGCTGGTTTGATTTCAGGAGGCGCGGGCATTCCGGATTCAAACTCGGCGGGCAAATCCTCCGGCAACAGCGTGGTGAGCGCGTCGCGGTCGCATTGCCCGCTGGCGACCAGCCGCGTGCTTTGATTGCGCACGGCGGCTTCGAACAGGTTCCGCATTTCGCGCGCGTTGCCAAACTGTGCGTTGCGCCCGGCGTGCAGGCTGGCGCAGATGGCCAGCACCTTTTTCTCCGTTTCCGGCACGCACACCAGTCCGCTTTGCGCAGCCATGCGATGAAAAATTTCCAGCAGTTCCTCCGGCCGGTAATCGGGAAAATTGAGATAATTCGTGAAGCGCGATTCAAGGCCGGGGTTCGAGGCGATGAATTGTTTCATCGGATCGTTGTAGCCGGCGACGATGACAATGAGCCGGTCGCGGTCGTCTTCCATGCGCTTCAGCAGCGTCTCGATGGCTTCGCTGCCGAAGTCTTCCGCGCCCCGACCGGCGAGCGAATACGCCTCGTCAATGAACAGGATGCCGTCGAGCGCCGAATCAATCACGGCATGGGTGCGCACCGCCGTCTGCCCGACGTATTCGGCCACGAGCCGGCCACGGTCGCACTCGACGACGTGACCGCGCCGGAGCAGGCCGAGCGATTTGTAAATGCGCCCCATGAGCCGCGCGACCGTGGTTTTGCCGGTGCCGGGATTGCCGAAAAAAACGCTGTGCAAACTCGTCTGCACGACGGGTAATCCCTGCTGGCGGCGCATCACCTGCATCCGCGCGAAATCTGCGGCGCGGTGAACTTCCGCCTTCACCGGCTCAAGGCCGACGAGCACGTCGAGTTCCTTCAAAATGGCGTTGAGGTCTTCCTCGCTGACGCCGGGGTCGGCGGCGCGCGCGGTGAAATCCACGGCGTATTGCCGCGAAACCTCCGTGAACTGCGTGGAGATGATGGTGGAACGGCGGCGGCTGGCGTCGGACATTTCGCGGTCCATGTTGGCGAGCGTCGTTACGAGTGTTTGCAAATTCTGCCGGACAAATTCAATCGTCACCGGCTGCAAACCCAAATCCAGCGTGTGCCGCGTGAACAGGCTGAAGATTTCGTCCAGCCCGTGCTTGTCCGCCGGCTGCAGCATGGTTTCCACGCGCTCCATCGCTTTGCGCCCGCCTTTCTCGAACCATTTAGCGAACGCAGCTTCATCACCGTTGGCGGCGGCGTAACCGGATTCCAGCAGCGCCAGCGCGTCGTCCGCCTTCGCGGCCAGGCCCGCGATGCAAAGCGAAAGCGCGCCATAAGCCTGCAACTCCGATCCGTCGGTGGCCAGCCTTTGCCATAGCGCCAGTGTCAGCAGGCGGACCAAACCGTGCAGATCGTCAATCAAATCAAATTCCTCGTCGCCGATGCGTTTGACGGTCTGCAAGGGCGGCGTGAGAATTTGCGCACATTCAATCAGCAGGCGCAATTGCAGCAGGCTGTGCAGGATGGCTTTCTCCTTGTCGGCTTCGTAACTAAAAACCTGCGCGCGCCAGTCGCTGTTGCGCTGCAATTGATAAAGCCGCCGCGCGTGCGCCTCGATGCTATTGCGCAAACGCGCGGCGTCGTCCGGCGTGAACAGCGATTGCGACTGGTAATAATTCAGGAGGTAATCGCTCGTCATGCCGTCCAGTTCGGCCAATTCCTCGCGCTTGAACGACACCGTGCGTCCGGTTTTCGGATTGCGAAAAAGCGTGGTGAGAATTGAGCCGGGCAGGAATGATTCATGCAGCGGCACGACCGGTCGCAGCGCTTCCTTGACGCGTGGCAGATTGGCCGGCGCGCGCGTGACTTCCTCCAGCACCCGGGCGTAGCGAAGAAATTCCTCCAATTGCTGGCGCAGTTTGACTTCTTCCGATTCAGGCTGCTGGTTCGTTTCCATGTCGCATGGTTTTCAGGTTGAGAATGGCGCAAGTTGCCATCGGCGCGATTCGGAAAGCAAGACCCAAGTTCCACACCGCCGGTTGAAAATAATACTTGGCGCGGGCGGCGACTTGGCGGTTAATTCCCGCGTGGCTACCATTGTTTTTGACATCGAGACTTCCGCGCTGCCGCTGGAAAATTATGACGAGGCGCAGCGGGAATATCTGTTTCGCGAGGCCGAAAAAATCGCCGACGAACCGGCCCGCGAAACCAAGCGCGCCGAAATCCGCCAGCAGTTCAATCTTTGGCCGTTCACCGCCCAGGTCGTCTGCGTGGCCATGCTCAACGCCGACACGCAGCGCGGTCAGGTGCTGTTTCTCGCCGAAGATTTTGAGGAGGCCGGCGCCGAGGCGGGGCCGGTCGAATTCATGCCCTGCGCAGATGAATTTGAATTGCTCACGGCGTTTTGGGATGTGGCCAAGCATTACGATTCGGTTGTGACCTTCAACGGGCGCGGATTCGACGTGCCGTTCATTTATCTCCGCTCGGCGTTGCTCAACGTGCCCATCTCGAAAAAGAACTGGCTGGGCTATCGTTACGCCGTCGAACCGCATTGCGACCTGGCGGAACAATTCACATTTTACGGCGTGAGCGGGCGCGAAGGCGCGGCGCGGCGGTTCAACCTGGATTTTTACTGCAAGGCGTTCGGCATCGAATCGCCCAAAAGCCACGGCGTCACCGGCATGGACGTGAACACGCTGATGGCCGGGGGAAAATTCCGCGAGATTGCCGAATACTGCCTGCGCGACGTCCGCGCCACGGTGGAACTTTACCGCATCTGGAAGGAAAGGCTGGCGGGGATAAAATGAAATCTCTCGACTGAAAATAATGGCTGGAAACGAATCTCCATTACCGGTGTTTTTATCAGGAATGAACCCACGGCGCGCATTCACCCTGATTGAATTGCTGGTGGTCATTGCGATCATCGCCATTTTGGCCGCTTTGTTGTTGCCGGTTTTATCTGGCGCGAAAGCCCGGGCCAAGCGAACGGCGTGCTTGAATAATCTGAAACAAATCAATCTGGGCGTCCATATGTATGCCGGGGACAATGACGATACGTTGCCCAACACGGGCAATGCCACATATATTCTCTACAAAGAGGTCGTGAAAGGCCACGTCGGCTTGTATGGGCCGTCGTCGCCGTTGGACAAGATATTCGCCTGCCCGGCAGACACATTTCACTATAATGATTCTTCCCTTGCCTGTCTGCCGCATGGCCGTCACGAGCAGGGTGCTTATGATTTTTCAAGTTATGCGTTTAACGGCTGCAACCTGCTCACCACCAACTATCCCAATTTCGCTTACAACGGAGTCTTGCCCGGCGTCGGCGGCCAAAAACTCAGTGCGGTTAAAAATCCCGTCAAAACAGTTTTGGTTGAGGAAGCGTCGGCCCTCGAACCCTATTCATGGCATCAGCCGAAACCGCCGGTGTCTGGTGGCTGGCCGATGTTTAATGATGCCAGAAATATGGTTAGTTTTGTGGACGGCCACGTCAGCTACATCAAAATTTATTGGAACAGCACGATTGGTTATCCCAATGGGGGCATCTCGGTAGCGGCTTATTACGATCCGCCCGCAGGATACGATTATCAATGGAGCGGAAATTAAGCGGCAATTTATACCTTAAATCTTTCTCGTCATGCACTTGCTCGTTTGCTTCGCCCTGAAAGAAGAAGCCGCGCCGTTTCGGAAAATGGCGGCGGGCAAATCTGGAATATCCATTCTCATCACCGGCATCGGACGCCGGAACGCCGAAAAATCCCTGCGCGAGTTTCTTGCCACCAATTCACCGGAACTGGTGCTGACCTGCGGTTTCGCCGGCGCGCTGAATCCGGATTTGAAACCCGGCGAAGTCGTTTTTGAACTAACCGATCGGAGGGGCGAGTTCCACGAGCCCCAAACTGAAAAGGAGTCAGGGGCTCGCAACGCTCTCCCCTCCGAAAGCTCCTCGCCCCTCCGGGAGAAATTGTTGGCTGCTGGCGCAAAACCGGCCAAGTTTTTCTGCGCCGATCACATCGCCACGACGGCTGTCGAAAAGAAAAAATTGCGCGCGGAAACCGGCGTGGACGCGGTGGAAATGGAATCGGGGGCGATTCATGCCATTTGCCGCGAGCGGGGGATTCCCTGTGCCACCATCCGGGTGATTTCCGACACGGCAAACGAGGATTTGCCGCTGGATTTCAATGCACTGTCGAAGCCGGATTTAAGTCTGGATTACGGCAAACTGGCATGGGCAATTGCCAGGTCACCTGGAAAAATCAGCGCGTTGTTGAAGTTGCAGAAGCAAACCCGTTTCGCGGCGGAACGGCTGGCATCCGTTTTGGAGAAGATTGTTTCTGCTTAAACGCAGAGACGCAGAGGACGCGGAGTGGCGCAAAGAACAGCGGTCAAAATGTCTTGCTGCCAAGCTGCTGCCTTCCCCAATCTCCGCGAACCTCTGCGTTCTCTGCGCCTCTGCGTTAAAAATTCCCCCAAGCTCATTTTACTCCTGTTTCCGACTGGCTAGTTGCCGGCACCGGCGGTTTTGATTTCGCCTTTTCACTGTAGCTGACGAGTGAAGCGCCGATGACGATCAACAAAATGCCCGCCCAACGCACCGCCGACACTTCCTCCTTCAAAATAAACTTTGCCGCGAACGCGGTGACGAGGAAGCCGAGCGCGGTCAGCGGCCAGATCAAACTTACGTCGCGTTGGGAAAGTAGATAAAGCAGCACGCCAAAAAACACCGCTTCCAGCGCCACGCCCAGCAGCACGCTTGGATTGGCCGCGCCTTTGGCGATGATGCGTCCGATTTCGCGCGCGCTGATGCTTTGCACTTCCCCAATTTGCTTCAGCCCTTTGCTCAAAAACACCACGCCGACGGATTCCACACACAGCGCAAAAATCAAAATAATTAGAATCTTTGTCATGCTACAAATCCTGGTAGCGAATCAGTTCAATGCCGAGCTGGTTTATCTGTTCCTTCACGCGCGGACTCACGAGCGCGTCGAACTCGTGCTTAAATTCGTCGAGCGATGGGTGCGAGTAAAGCTCCGAATCGCCCGGCGGCAGTTCCGGCAGCAGTTTCAAAATGTATTCCTCGTCCACGCGCGCGTTTTGCAGCAGGCCGAAGGTGATTTGGGTGTGCTTGATGCCGTGCTGGCGCAGCGGTTTGCAGGCGCGTTGCGACAACCATTTGTATATCAGCGCGTGTGAGGCGCGGTAGAACCAGCGTCCGTGGGCCATGCGCCGGCTGCGCGCAAAACAATCGCGGGTGAACCGCATCCGGCGGATGCCGAGTTTCTCCGCATCTTCCATCAAAATCCCGAAAACAACCGGATGCAGATGCAGGTGCAAATGGCCATTAACGTGGTCGAGCGGCAGGCCGGTGGCGTGGAACCTGGCAAATTGCGCGTGGATTTCCGCTCGCAGTGGTTCGCGCAGGCTGCGATTGAAAAAATAACGAAAACCGGCGCCGACGGGATTTTCAGAAAATTCGCCCCGCGGGTTGACGAGGCCGGGGATTTTTTCCGGCGGCAGCGCGGAGTGCCCGCACAGCAATGTCAAATGCAAGCCGACGCCGAGCTTTGGATTTTCGTTTGCCAGTTTAACCGCTTCGTCGCCCGCGGGCTCGTTCACCATCAGGCTGGTGCTGGTCAAAATGCCTTCGCGATGCGCGCGGATGACGGCTTCATTGATGGAATGCGAACGGCCAAAATCGTCCGCGTTGACAATCAGACGGCGCGCGCGTGGGTCAGGCATCCTGCCTGACGCTGGTTGAAAATGAGACGGGCTGGAAGCCGGTCCCACGTTTTCAGGGCGTGCCATAATCCGATTTGGTGGTTCCCATGGCCGAACGGCACCACGAACGCAGAATCAAAGTCAGTTTTTGGCCCGCATGAAGCCGGACGGGGCGGGGGCCAAAGACATTGAACCGCTGCCGTTCCAATTTTTGCAGCAACCGCCAGTAAACCGAGCCCATCAACTCGGCGGCGACCATGGAGCGCCGGTCTTCGGCGGGCAGTGTTTCCCGGGCGAGGCGATAAAAGTTTTTGGCGCGTTCGGCGACGCCGGCGGCGAGCTGCGCGAAGCGTTCGGAGTATTCGTGCCGCAAAATTTCGTCGGGCGACACGTTGAATTTTTTCAACTCGGACAGCGGCAGATAAATCCGGCCGCGTCCGGCGTCGGTGCCCACGTCGCGCAAAATGTTGGTGAGCTGCAGCGCCTTGCCGAGATATACGGCGTAGTCGCGGCACGCGGGATTCTGGCAGCCGAAGATCTCAATGCTCAACAGGCCGACGACCGACGCGACGCGATGACAATAAAGTTCAAGTTGCTCAAAATTTTCATAGCGCTGGATGTCCAAATCCATCTCGCAGCCTTTGATCAATTCATCGAAGAGCGTGAATGGCAGATGATATTTGTGGATGATGGGTTGGAATTCCTGGTTGATGACGAATTCCGGCGTCTGGTTTTCGCAAGCCCGCCGGATGTCGGTCCGCCAGTCAGCGAGTTGCTGGCGGCGTTTTTCAACCGGAACAGATTCTGCGTCAGCCGCGTCATCCACTTCGCGGCAAAAGGCGTAGAGCGCGGACATGGCATCGCGTTTGGCTCGCGGCAACACCACAAAGGCAAGCGCCAGATTTGAGGCGCTTTTGCGGGTGATCGCGCGGCTGTGATGCATTTACGATTGAGGTGCTGGTGGCGGCCGGCTGAAAGATTTTTCTTCCTGGCGAACCGGCGGCAGCCCGCCGTTTTGGGCGAGGGTGGGATTGGGCGAACGATGTTCATGGCGATGGTGGTGTTTGCGCCGTCGCCGTCCCGGCTTGCGAAAGAAAAAGGTCCAGATCAGCACACCGATCCCCACCAGGGCAAAGGCACCGGTCATGAAAAAAAAACTCACCCATTCAGGTGTCATCCGGCCTATGGCTGGTAATGTGTTATCCATGGCATCAAAATAAAATCAGTTCTCAAAAATTTGCCAGTTGAAAGTTACGGGCTTTCATCCGGGGTGCTGTCGCCGAAGTCCATATTCAGCCGTTGCATCCGGTAACGGAGCGAATGCCGGCTTAGCTTAAGCCGTTCGGCGGTGCGCGTCAGGTTAAAATCGTTTTGTTCCAGCACGTTGGTGATTAATTCACGCTCCAGCCGCGCCAGCGCGTCGTCCAGCGATTCATTGGGTGCGGCTTGGGTGGGCGTGGTTTTTTGCAAACGCGTTTCGACCTGGAAATCCGGCAGGCTGGACGCCTGGATCTCCTGCGTCGTTTCCAAAATCAGAGCGCGTTCGATGACGTTGCGCAATTCGCGGACATTGCCGGGCCACGTATGCGAAAGCAGTTTTTGGCGCGCGGCGGGCGTGATGGTGTTTACGTTTTTATTCATCGCGGCGCGGAACATTTGCAAAAAATGCCCGACCAGCAGCAAAATGTCCCCGTCCCGATCGCGCAGCAGCGGAAGACGGAATTGCACGACGTTCAGCCGGTGAAACAGGTCCTCGCGGAACTGGCTCTCGGCGATGGCTTTCACAATGTCGCGGTTGGTTGCGGCGATGAGGCGGACATTGACGCGAAGTTCGTGCGTGCCGCCGACCCGCGTGAACGTGCCGTCCTCCAAAAACCGCAGCAGCTTGGCTTGAAGCGGCTTGCTCATGTCCGCGATTTCATCGAGAAAAATCGTGCCGCCATCGGCTTCCTCAACGCGGCCGGGTTTTTGTTTCAGCGCGCCGGTGAACGCGCCCTTTTCGTGGCCGAACAATTCGCTTTCGAGCAGGGTGTCGGGGATGGCGGCGCAGTTGATGCGGATGTAATTCGCCTCGCGCCGCCGGCTCAATCCGTGCAATGCGCCGGCGACCAGTTCCTTGCCCGTGCCGCTTTCGCCCAGAATGAGCACGCGCGCGTCAGTGGGCGCGACCGTTTGGATCAATTTCCGCAGCTCGCGGATTTTTTGCGATTCACCAACGATCTGGTCAAGGCTGAAAGTTTCATTGGCGCGCGAACGCAACGCGGCGTTTTCCTGCAACAACCGGTAACGCTCGGCGCAGCGGGTGACGGCATGAAGCAATTCCTCCGGCGCAAACGGTTTGGACAAGTAGTCCATCGCCCCGGCTTTGATCGCTTCCACGGCGAGTTTTGGCGTGGCGTAGGCGGTGAGCATGAGCACCGGCAGGTCGGGCCATTGGTTGTGGATTTTGGGCAGGAGTTCATAGCCGCTCATGCCGCCGAGCCGGGCATCGGTGATGACCATGAAAAATTCCTCGCGCGCCAGCAGGGTCAACGCTTCCTCGGCGGATTCGACCGCGCGGGCGGCATAGTCTTCGTCCTTCAGCACCGTCTGCAAGGATAGGCGCATGTTCTTCTCGTCGTCCACGACGAGCACGGGTGGCAACGGTACGCTCATTTGGCCGGGTTCATTAACGCTTTCGCCGGGAAGATTAACGTAAATTTCGCACCTTTTCCAAGCTCGGATTCAACGCGCACATTGCCGCCGTAAAGTTCGACGTTGTGTTTCACGATTGCGAGTCCCAGACCCGTGCCGCGTTCTTTTGTGGTGTAGTAAGCCTCGAAAATCCGTTCGATTTTGTCGGGCGCAATGCCAGGGCCGTCATCGCGCACGGAAATTTCAATCGAATGATCACGGTGACTGTCGGCGGTGACAAACACGTTTCCCTTTTCAACGAGCGCTTCCTGGGCATTCTTTAAAAGGTTCACGAACACTTCGGACAAATGGCCGCGTTGCATCAGTAATGGCGGAAAACCGCGACCGTATGCGCGGTGGACTTGAACGCCCGTTGGCACGACGGACGGGAACACCTGCGCAATGGTGCGGTTGAGTTCCTCGACGACGTTGAGTTTTTCGACATGACATTCACTCAATTGCGCATAGCCCATGATTTGGGTGATGACCTGATCGGCGCGCGCGACCTCCTCCTGAATGATTCCGATTTGCTGCGTGACTTCAGTTCTGGCGTCCCGCAGGGCGCGTTGCAGCGAAAAGGCGGTGCTGTTGATGACGGCCAGCGGATTCTTGATTTGATGCGCAAACTCTGCGGCCAGCCTGCCAGCGGAACGCAGTTGTCCTTCCCGCGCGGCGAATTCTTCCGCTTCCTCGGCTGCCAGCCGCTGACGTTCCAACAGCGCCTGGGTGCCGTAGCAGCAAACCGTCGTGAGCAAAAGCACCGTCAACCGCAGCACAAACGGCTCGCCCCAATCCTCGTGCGGGGTTATATCCAGCGCGCGTCGCGTGAACTCGTCCAGATTTTGGGCAACGGAACGGTCCAGGGCGACAACCAGCACGTAGCAAAGGCTGATCGCAAAATTCAGGAACAGTTGCGAAAAACCCACCGGAACACTCACCGCATTGCGGATGATCAATGCGACAAACAGCCAGAATAAAATGCTGTCCAGGCCGCCGGTGATCAGCATCATTCCCGTGAGGAAAAGTCCATCCACCAAACTGCTCGTGACCACCGTCCATTGCACCACCGCCAGCGGCAGCCGTCTAAGGTTCAGCAGCAATGCGGCCAATACGCCGCTGGCCAGCACGTAAAACCAGAAAATATACTGGACCGTTTCGACCGTCACATCCAGCATGCTCAACGTCAACCCAAACCACGGCGTCGAAACAAATGAATAAAAAATGATCCCTACGGCGACCGCCTTCACCGGCAGCGTGATATTCCACTCCATGATTTCGATGCGGCGAAGCAGGCGTGGCGGATCCGGCGCCGGGATTTCCAGCAGCGTGAACAACCGCTTCCACCATTGCCAAAGGCTTGGTTTCATAAGCTCGCGGCCGGCGGGAAAATTTTCAGCGCAGCAGTTTCAGCGCGCGCCGGGCAATCGCCTCCACCGGCCACATCCGGCCAATGCCTTCGTAACCGCACGAAAGCATCCCTTCATCCGGACCGATGAATTCCGCGCCGCGCGCTTTCAGCGTTTTCACATTCTGCTGCGTGGCCGCGTGCCGCCACATTTTGCCGTTCATCGCCGGCGCGATTAAAATTTTCGCCTTCGGATTCAGCGCCAGCGCCATGCACGTCAGCGCGTCGTTCGCCAGGCCGTGCGCCAGTTTTGCGATGACGTTCGCCGTCGCCGGCGCGACCAGCAAAAGGCCGGCCTCGTCTGCCATTTCAATATGCACCGGTTTCCAGCCCTCCTCCTCGTCGTAAAGACCGGTCACGACCGGATTACGCGAGAGCACCTTGAACGGCAATGAGGTGATGAACCGTTGCGCGTCGGCGGTCATCACCACGCGCACGCTGCACTTTTCTTTCGTCAACAAGCTCGCCAGATCCGCCGCCTTGTGCGCGGCAATCGAGCCGGTTACGCCGAGAATGATGTTTTTATTTCTGCTCATGGTTTGTCATGTTGCGTGCTGCGAGCAAGTAATGACCTGTCGTGCCGCTTGATGCAACATGCAATACACAGCGCGCCCTTTCAAAATTCCGGGGCTTGCGCCCTGGCCGCACGCATTTTCTCCGCCTCGACAATCGCCAGCATCCGCCGCAAATCCTCCGGGATGGTCGAGCTGATCAAAAGGTAATCGAAATGTTCCCACTGCGCGATTTCCTTCCGCGCGATGCCCAGCCGCTTTTGGATTTCCTCCGGCGCGTCTGAAGCGCGTTTTTTCAATCGTTCTGCCAACACGGTGATGGACGGCGGAGTCAGAAATACCGTCACCAGCGCGCGTTTCAATTCCGGCTCGGCCAGCGCCCGGTCGCGAATTGTCGCCGCGCCTTGCACGTCCACGTTCAGCAGCACATCCTTGCCCCGCCGCAATTTGTCCAGCAGTTCGGAGCGCAAAAGGCCATAGCTGCGGCCGAAAACCGTTGCGTGTTCGATGAACTCGCCTGCCTGCACGCGCCGCTCAAATTCCGGCGGTCCAAAAAAATAATAATCCACACCGTCCTTTTCACCGGGTCGCAGCGCACGCGTCGTGCAGGTGATGGCGCGCGTCATGTCTGGCCGGGCGGCGAGCAACTGCTGGCACAACGTCGTCTTCCCGCCACCCGACGGGGCGGAGATCAAAATGAGCAGGGAGCTGCCTCCCGCCGCCTTTGGGGGCCGGCCCTCGACTCTCGACTCTCGACTCTCGACTTTCATGTCACTTGTCACCCGCCACTCGTCACTCACTCGACGTTTTGCGCCTGCTCGCGGAACTTTTCCAGTTCCGCCTTCAGCGTCACGACGTCACGCGAAATCAGCGCGTCATTGGCCTTCGAGCCGATGGTGTTGATTTCGCGGTTCATTTCCTGCGCGAGAAAGTCCAGCGTCCGGCCCACCGGCTCCTTCGACTTCCGGCAGTCCTCGAACTGCTGGAAATGGCTTTGCAGCCGCGTCAATTCCTCCGAAATGTCCGAACGGTCGGCGAACAAAACGACTTCCTTCAACAACCGTTCGTCGTCCGGCGCGGGTGATTCCAGCCCCGCGCTTTTGATGCGCTCGATGAGCTGCTGGCGGTAACGCTCCGCCGTTTGCGGCGCGTGTTTTTGGATTTGCCCGGCGCATTTTCGCAGGATGCCGACGCGCGCGGCCAGATCCTGCGCGAGATGCGCGCCTTCGCGTTCGCGCATTTTCACCAGTGCGGCCAGCGCCTGCTGCAAGGCCTTTTCCACAATCGGCCAGATGGTTTCGGCCTCGACCAGTTCCTCGTCCGTCTGAAAAACCCCCGGCGCGCGGACAATTTGATCCAGCGTCACGGCACCGGACAGTTTTAATTGCTTCGCCAGGCGGGCCAGTTCCGTCGCATAAGCCCTGGCGAGCGGCAGATTGATGTGCATGCGTGCCGACAATTTGCCCTCGGCGGCGTGGATGGAAATCCGCGCCGTCACGCGTCCGCGCGCGATGTGCCGGTTGATGGCGTCGCGCACCGGCGATTCGAGCATTTCCAGTTCGCGCGGCAGGTTCACGGAAATTTCCGTCTGCCGGCGGTTCACCGCGCTGAGTTCCACGGTGATTTTGAAGCCGTCCCGCGCACTCTCGCCCCGGCCATAGCCCGTCATGGATTTCATTGGGGTGGAATATGCAAAAACCGTGCGTAACAGGCGAACAAATTTTCCATTTTCGGAGGGGCGAGTTCTGCGAGTCCCAAATTTCAGGGTCTCGTGGAACTCGACCCTTCGAGAAATCAAGCTAGACGCGGCGAAAATGGAGGTTTAGCGTCCGAACAATGAAATCGTTTTTGGCATGGGTGATAATCCTTGTTGTCCTCTCTGGCTACGCGAAAAACCAAACCGCGACTAATAATATCAAGGATTATCAATACACCGTTCCCCAAAAAACAAATGACGGATGGGAAACTGCTTCTTTGAACAGCGTAAATCTCGACGCCGGTTTGATCAGAGAATTGTTCGAACGAATTGACGACAATAGTTACAAAAACATCCACAGCGTGCTTCTTGTCAAAAACGGCAAACTCGTCGTCGAAGAGTATTTTCCGGGTCGAGATAGCACGGGACAGTATCAGGCCTACACGCTGGACACGCTCCATGAGATACATTCAGCAACAAAAAGTGTTAACTCCATTTTGATCGGGATTGCGATTGATCAGCATTTGATTCGCAGCGTTGATGAAAAGATCTCCACCTTTTTCCCGGAATATTCCGACATCTTCACGAATAAGGAAAAGGGCGCGATTTGCCTGAAAAACTTGCTCTCCATGACGGCGGGCTTGTCTTGGGATGAGTGGACTTATCCATCATACACTGATCCTCGCAATGACGCCGCTATGATGGCCAGCAAAGCCGATTTTTTCCGATACGTTCTCGAAAGACCAGTCGCCACGACGCCCGGCACGAAATTCGTCTATAACAGCGGCATTTCTCTCATGCTGGGTGAAATCATCTACAAAGCCTCTGGATTGAGAGCAGACAAATTTGCCGAGCGCCATCTTTTTTTGCCGCTTGGCATCACAAACTATTCTTGGGGAAAGGCCCCCAATGGCGTCGTCAACACATTGGGAGGCCTCGCATTGCGACCGCGTGACATGGCGAAAATTGGTTGTCTCTTTTTGAATGGCGGACGCTGGCAAGGAAAACAAATCGTGAGCGAAAAGTGGGTCAAGGATTCTACGAAACAACAAATTGGTGTGAGTCAGCTTCCGACGTGGTTTCTAGTCGATGGATATGGTTATCAATGGTGGCTCGGTTCATTTCATGTGCGCGGTCAAACCATTGGGTCATATAGTGCGCGAGGCAGAGGTGGACAGTTTATTATTGTCTATCCAGCCCTGCAAATGGTCGCTGTATTCACCGGCTGGAATGACAATGAGTTGTTGGGACAACCACTCGATATGCTTCAGCGATACATCCTGCCAGCAGCTATTCGCAATTAACTGCATTGGCCATGGCCAACACCCATTACCCCTTCAGTTTTGTCTTAAATTTTCAGCGCAGAAATTCCAACGCATCCAATAATTGCCGCTTCAAACAAACTCAAAATCCACATCGGGAAAGGTCTTGGTCCGGCGGCGGTCATTCGTCAGGTGGGGAAGATTCAACACCGCCGCCTGGGCGCGGATGAAAAAATCCGGCAGCACCGGATCGTCGGAATCCTTGCGGCGATATTGGCGGAACGCCATGCCCGCGCGCCAGGTGGCATTTGTATCCAGCGGGATTTTTTCAAAATCACGCAAATCTTCCTCCACCGCCTCGCGCGTGCGTCCGCCCGCCGCGAGTTCGCCATAAGTCACCGAACTGACGGCGAGCTGCCCGCGTTGCGCCCAATGTTCGATGGTCTTCACACAGGCGCGATGCTGCGGATGATTTTTGTCCAGCCAGGCCACGATTACCGAAGTGTCCACAAGAATCACGGACGGGTCCTCCGCAATAGTTCTTCACCGGAAATGTCCCCGTCCCAAGTTCCGGCGCGGGCGCGGATGTGTTCCACGATGGCGTTGCGCGCCGCCGGGTCATGGCGGACATAATTGGCCGCCGCCGCGCGCAATACCTCGGTGGGATTGGTTTTGGCGGCGCGGGTCTTGGCGCGAAAATCCCGTGCCAGCGATTTGGGCAGACGAATGGTCAGCGTCTCTGTCATACATGAATTGTAACACGACAAAGCGACGGGTCAAGCCCGTAGGAATTTAATTCAGTGCATCACAAAAATCCTCTCTCGCCCTGACCCTCTCCCCAAGGAGAGGGAACAGCCAGCGACAGTTCCGGTTTTGCGAAAGTCCACCCGGCCGATTCCGACGCACGACATCACACGAGACGGCGGATAATTCCCCTTCTCCTGGGGGAGAAGGCCGGGATGAGGGCGGGCATCCCTGCGCGCAAGCGCCATTTAACTGTCCGCTCGCAAAGCTTTCAGCGCCTCGCGGAAATCCTTGGGCAGCGGCGCTTCAAAACTCATCTGTTCCTCCGTGCGCGGATGGATGAACGAGAGCTCGCGCGCGTGCAGCATTACCCGCGGCGCGGCGTAACTGGTCAATTCCTTCAACCGTGCATTCAGCCGCGCGCCATAGATTGCATCGCCAACCAGCGGATGGCCGATAAACTGGAAATGCACGCGCACCTGATGGGTGCGGCCCGTGTGGATTTGCACCTCGGCGAACGTAGCGGCGTTCAATCGTTCGAGCACGCGGTAACTTGTGTGCGCCGCGCGGCCGGAATCGTCGTCGCGCGCCGCCATGCGCTTGCGGTGTGACGGATGCCGGGCGATGGCGACGCGGATTTCGCCGGATTCGCGCGCGAGTTCGCCGCACACAATCGCATTGTAAATCTTTTGCACCTGCCGTTTGGCGAATTGCGCGGAAAGCGCGACGTGGGTTTCGTCGTTTTTGGCGACGACGAGACAACCGCTGGTGTCCTTGTCGAGCCGGTGGACGATGCCGGGCCGGGCGACGCCGCCGATGCCGCTGAGCGAACCCTGGCAGTGATGGAGCAGGGCGTTGACGAGCGTGTGTTCCTCATGTCCGGCACCGGGATGTACGACGAGTCCGGCGGGTTTGTTCAGCACAAGCAACGATTGGTCCTCAAAAAGAATGGTGAGCGGGATTTCCTCCGGTTGGGCTTCGGCGGGTATTGCCTCCGGCCAATGGACTTCAATTTGTTCGCCGGCGCGCGGGCTGTGCGTGGGTTTGACCGTGTGACCATTGACGAGGATGTGGCCCTGTTCCATCAGCCGTTGCAACGCGCCGCGCGAGGCGGCGGGAAATTTTTCGCGCAAATAGGTGTCCATCCGCCCGTACGGGAGCGATTTTTCGACGGTGAATGTTTCCGTGCGCTCGGGCATTTCTTTCAGCGTGACTGGTGACCAGCCTTCGCCTCGCTTCCGCCTTCGCCCGGCTTCGGCGCGACAAGTCGGCACGGCAGGCAAGTGACAGGTGACATGGAGTGCCAGGTGGGCGGCGGTTGGAAATTGTTCATGTCACTTGTCACCTGTCACCTGTTTCGGCGTGTGTTCGGTTTTCCAGGTGAGGAGAAAAATCAGCCCCACGCCGGTGCAAATGGCGGTGTCGGCGACGTTGAAGGCGGGAAAATCAATGACGCGGCCGCCGCGTTGTTGCAGGTAAAAATAAAGAAAATCCACAACCGCGTGGCGGCCGGGCAACAGGCGGTCGGTGAGGTTGCCGGCGATGCCGCCGAAAATCAGGCCGAAGGCAATCTGGCCGGAGAGCGTGTGCGAACTGAAGTGATGGCGCGTGAGAAACAGCGCGATAAGCGCGAACAGGCCGACCAGGGCGAGTGCGGCGTTGTTGCCGCTGAAGAGACTCCACGCCGCGCCGGTGTTGCCCCAGTGGACCAATTTGAAAAAACCATCAATGACGATCTTTTCGTCGCCCAAAAACGGAAGGGAGTGCAGCACCAGCCATTTGGTGAACTGGTCGAGCGCAAACACCACCAGCGCGAGCGCGGCGATGCCGCGATTTGATTTTTGAAAGATGGTATTGGCGGTGGCCATGTCAAATTGACGGGCACTAACTTAGACGCAAGGGCACAATTAAACCATCAAAATTGGAGCGCGGCTGTGTGCAAAGCGCCAGCCGCAGCATGTTGAAAAGTCCCGCGGCATCAGGCGTATTCCAGCAGGTTGGTTTTGCGAAGCAGCTGCGGCTGGTCCCGCTCAGCGGGACACAGCCGCGCTCCGGAGCAGTGCCCCAATGCGCCCGGACAAAAGCGCAGATGGAATTTCCCTTTTCCCTTTACGCGGTAAAGGGCTACGATGCGCGCATGGCGCTCGTGCGCATTTTGGTGGACGGCTACAGCCTGTTGTATAATTGATATTATCTAAAATTTGATTTTCAGGCAATCCCATTGTTTATGAGGGTTTCCGACTGTTCAGAGGGTGAAACCATACACCCACAAGGAAAGACCACAGACAGACCCTTTTGGCCGTCAACATTGTCAAACGGTTTAACCGTCACCGATACGCAACCGCACCAGCCTTGAATTGTCATTATGCGCCGTTGCAGTGACTTTGGGAACGGTGGCAGCGTAACAATTTACAATGCCGGTTCAAATCTTTGGCCTCTAAACAATGCCCGTTACCTTAATTTCTGGAATTGCAACGTATTCAGCCATTCGCCTAACGGCTCCGTCATTGCTTAAGATGCGAGCCTTGAACCAAAGTGCATCCCGAAGCAATAATACGTCTCCCAAAAGATTGCGTCTGTTTGGGGCGCTAAATTCATCCCGAGTTTTTTTGCCCACATCATCCCGCTCTAAAAGAAGTGCTGCATAACAAAGTCCTGCAATGTTCATTGATGATCTATAATCCCTAAAACATCCAGCACTTGCCGAGTGGATATAATTGATTATGTCAGATTTTTTTTGCTCTGTAACTTCTACTGGAGGTAAATTCGCAATGTCTGCCATTTCCAAACACGAAAGAATGTTTCCCCTTTCTCTTTGCACTTGAGCCATACGTTCACGTTCCGATTCCACAAATTTAGCGTCAGTCTTTTTTAATCTTTCCCGTGACGCCTGCTTTAATTCTTTAGGGCTGATTCTCTTTAGGAGTGAATCGTAACGTTCAATTGCTAGACAGAATCCCACTTGAGGTGGTGCAGTAGTAAAAAAGAATATGTTTTCATTGCTATTGTTCACCTTTTTCCCAAAAAGGTTGCCATGCACATCGTCGGGTTCATCAAGGGCAGTATGCGGAATAATGAAAGCCTTGGATTGATTGCCAGTTTTGCCCGCTTCATTTTTCCAAGATGAATTACTGTCACACAAGAAACGCTCACGTTGCATTAACACATCAAGCAAGTTTTCTTTCCCAAAAGAGGGTTGCATTTGTTCGCCTGTGAAAGTGTGAAAACTAATCGGACACGCAGCATAATACTGTAAAAACTGGCAAAGAGGCTTTGATACTAAATTTTCATCCATATAGTTTCTTCGCCCATAATTTGTATTCAACCGATTAAGGAATGCTTGAAGGTCTATTTTGTTTCAACCGGAACGCAATCGGAACCGAAAATTTTATTCTGCTAACCGTCACATCTGACTTGTTCGTTTTCCCTTGTGTGCCGATATTGAATGCACCCGCAAAAACGGCAATGCCGCCTTTTGATTCCGTTCCGCTTTCAAGCGTTACAGCAATATCAAATTCAACATGGCTTTCTTTCTCTTTTGTGTATGACGACCCAAACGATGCGTTAACCGCCGATTCTTGGTTTTCTTTTTGAGCCTGCTCTACCCCTTGTATGATTTGGGTTAAACTCTCTGAAACAAATGTTTTTATATCCATACTTCAATAGAGAGATTTATTTTGAATAATTTGTTAATTGCTCTTTTCGTCAGCGAGTTCTGGAACACCATACCAGTCAACTAAATTTACTGAGTAGCTTTTGAAATCCATCGGTTTTGTTATGTTAAAAGTAAAAGTTCCATCTGAAAAAGGGGCAATGTCCGTTTTTTGGTAATAGATTCGTTTGAAATTATTTTTTTCATCACTGCATTTGACATTTACTTCAATCATTTCTCCAGTTAGACGCCAACTTGTCCCGTTGTAGATGAATGTTTTCAAACCATCGTCCTCAAATACACTTCGTCCATCAATTTTTGATGCTACGCCGAGAATATCCATTTTAACTGGCTTAATTGCATTTGCCTCTGTAATGAGTGTCCAAGAGCCATCTTTATACAGGTATGCCTTTCCGGTTCCACCACGGTTAAACTTTATCAAAGCTTCTTCCTTTTTAATTACAGTCCCGCCCACGTTCACGCTTGATAAAGTCACTGTCTCTGCCGACCAATGTGGGATACGGTTAATGATTGCAAAAATTACTAAAGCGCAAAAAAGACCAATTAGTGACACCGCAGCTATTATCAATGTGTTTCGTATTTTCATAGATTCAATTTGGTTAAACATTGTGACAATACCGGAATTGTTATTTTTTATTTGCCTCTTGTTCCGCTTCAGTAGCCGCTTCCTTGCCCAATTTTTCGCCCCATTCCTGACCAATCTTCATAGCATCCTGCATTGCCATAGGGGCAACAACTAATAGCCTTTGTCCTGCGGGACTTTCGTAAAATGCATTTACCGCTTTAAGGTCTTCCAACGTATAATATTTATCGTAAATCGGCATTAGCTTTTCAATCAATTCATTAACGTCCATTTTTTGCTCAAACTTGGTCCAAAATATTTCGGAAGCATCAGGGATTTCTTTTCTCAAAGCAGAAATAATTTGAGATTTCATCTGACCCATTAATTTCTCCATTCCGGTCAAACGAAGCATTTTCTCTATTTCAACACGCTTTTCGTTGGACAACTCTGCATGAGCTACCGATATGCATGAGCAAATGATAATTACGGTGATTATGAGAATATTTTTCATAGTGGAACGGATATTTTATTCTGTTGTCCCGTTAATAAATACAAATTTATACACCCCGGAAATTTTGCGTCAACTCTGAAGGCGAAATGGAAACTGAATTTCCGACCAGTTAAAACTCCACCGGCCACAAAAACCGGTGGAGTTTTCATTTCAGCAGCCGGAATAATTGATTGGAGCCGCGACCAACGATTTTGCCGGTGCTGTCCCTTGTGATTTTTGTATCGGTTTCAAATCGCCCCAAAATATTGCCCGTGTTTGAGCGGAGGATTTCCCGCGTTGGCGAAAATGTTTCGTGGTAAGCGATGATTTTCAATTTTCCATCCCGAATTGGTGTATTCATTTTTTACCTCAATTTTCTGGCGAGCATTTGAAGGTTGTTCCCGATTTCGGCCATGGCCTTTGATTCCACGTTGAACCAATTTGATTTGGTGTCCTCAAAAATTCCGTCAAGGTCGTCATCGTGGGCAATCACAATTGAATCCGGCTGTTCGCCGTCAAACGACGGAACGAACAGCAAGTTTGATTCTCCGGTGGTGCAGAGGATGAAAGCGGTAACGGTCTTTTTCGGTTTGTCGGGCAGTTTGTATTTCACGGTTTTCATGGTGTCTTTCATTTGATGCCCGACTCCGCCAGGCGCGGAGTCGGGCAATTGTTAATTCATGCGTTTTGGATCTTCAAAATGTTGCGGACAGTGGCCGGATACCAATTTTTCCCGTTGCGGGTGGGGATTCCACGGCGATTCAGACATTCACAGATGCCGCGGAGCGTTTGAACACCAGCGGATTTGATTTCTTCAATAATCGGAAACACCTTGGCGGCGAATTCCATCTTGGCGGTTTTGTTCGCCACTTTCATTGCGGCCACGGCCTTTTGAGGATTCGGCGTTCCCAATTTAATCCCCTTGTTTTTCAGTGCGGCTAAACCAAGCCGTGTGCGTTCCCCAATTAGTTCACGTTCCCGTTGTGCGACCAGTGCCAGAATTCCAACGGTGAATCGGTCTGCGTTCGGGCAATCGCAACAGACAAAATCGGCTCCACTGTTTTGAAGTCGTAAAAGGAATTCAGCGTTGCGGGCGAGCCTGTCCAATTTGGCAATGACCAAAGTGGCCTTGTTGCGTTTACAGTAATCCAAGGCTGCGGCCAACTGCGGTCTTTCGGAATCGGAATACTTTCCGCTCTCCACCTCACTGAATTTCATTTCCAAAACCCCGTGCTGGTTTTCAATAAACCGCCGAACGGTTTCCTGTTGTGCGGCCATTCCGTTGCCGGTCAGCCCCTGCTGTTGTGTCGAAACTCTGTAATATCCAACGAATTTTTTGTTCATAGCGATCCGGTAATCCACTTTCGGGACGGGTCAACGAGAAATTTAAAAAATCTTAACGGAGGTAAAGAATTCGCTCCAGCCGCGCAAAAATTGCGTTTTCTGCGGATGTTGGTATGAAAATGCCGGAGTGCTGCTGCTACTTTTTTACCAGCCGCACTTTCTTTCAATAATGGGAAACCGCACTGGCCGACCGCACGGCGTTCGCCAGACGGTCAGGATGGTGGATTTGGACGCGGAGACGGTGGAACACCCTCAGTCTGAACCGAACTGCCAGACGCAATCTGGCGATAATTGAATACATGCGTATTTTTCCAAGAAATTCCTGACATCCCGATAAACGCCATGATACTTGGGGGGTGGCCCTCGTTTTTAGCCCCGCGACCAGAAGGCCACCGCCCGTATGGCAGTAGGGGAGAGGGGCTGGCTGGGTAATGGTCAAACTTGCTCGTCTCTGTTACGCCGGATGACCTCGCGTGCTCTCTCTTTCATCTCCGCCCTTTTTCGGTCTTGGTTTTCCAGCCGTCTTTTTGTGATTTGAAAATCACGTTCGGCTTTTTCAGCCCGTAATTTTTCCATTTCTTCCGGCGGTGGAAATCCAATCCACGCTTTGCAGCCTGATTTCCGAAGTGTTTCCACAATCAATTGAGCCAACGGGTCAACGGAGCCGCTGGCGTTTTGGGTTTCTGTAATCTGATCCATAATGCTAAACCTTTCGTTTTTGGTGACGGGTCATTCCACCACCGGATATAAATATCTGTCAGCGCCGACAAGGTGCGGGATTTCAACGGCAAAAAAAACACCCCCCAGCCTTCGGGTCTCCCATGCGTTTATTTGCCGAAACTTTTCATGTGGTAAAGTCCCGTAATTTTATTTTGCGCCAAGTGTGGATTGTTTCGCTGAATCAATTCTGACTGCGTATTTATTCCTGTGATGACGCTGTTATCGCATCAGGATTTAGAGAGTGTCGGCTTCAAACAGCGGTAAACGGGTCATCACAACCTTTCGGAAATTTGAACTGGCACTCTTTCTTTTTCGGAAGTGATGGATGAGACACCGTGGCAGGTTACACAAGGACTCATTCAAAGAAATCCGGCAACCGCTGTAAGAATTGAAGCGTGGATTAACCGCCACGACGAAGATGCGGTAGAAAACAAAGGATTGGTTTGATGCTGCCAGTTCTGCGAAAGCAGACGAACAAAAATATACGGATTAAAAACCCGTTTGATACCTAATACCAAAGTGGTTCACCGCAAGGTGAATGACAGCATTGCCGATGGTGAAAACAAACATGGAGCCGAAAGGCTTAAACATTCCAAGATGCTACCGGAAGTTTTAAGGACATATTTCTTCCGCCTCTGACCAACGAATTGAGAAGCGTTGGCATGAAGGCAATAGGCAATGGCTATCCCTTTAATGGGAAAGTGAAGCATCGCCGGAAAGTATCCCTGCTGCTCGGGGTAGGAAGAGCAGAATGCCAAGTGGAAAACAAATCTTTCAGACACAGTTACCCCGTTTATCGGGGTGACTGTGTCCTTCAGAGATTCTGCTAAGGGGAAAATTCTAATGAGAGCAGAGCAATTAAGCCGCGCATAAAACTTACACAGTGACGCCAACCGCACTTCGTTTTTATTCTGTAAAAAAGATTCAGTTGTCATCGGAAAACAGAGGGGCACAGGGACACTGAAGTTTCAAAGCAACCGTTACAAATAAAACGAGGCCCGTCAGTTTTAGTGACGGGCCTCTTTGCGGCTCAAATTTCTTAAAGAATTAAACGACGCCAATTCCTTTTGGCATTGTTCATTCCTCAGTGTCTATTTCGACCAGATAATACTCGGAGTCCAAATCATCTTCTGAAAATGCAATTGATGCCAAACCAGCATCAGACACTTTCAAAATCGGGTCTTTGAACTCAGGGTTTGCTTTCAACGCTTCTTTCAAATGTCTGGCCGTAAAACTGAGTGGAGCTTTCACGGCATTTTTGTCATCCACAGTGTCGGGCTGAAAATAGAAGCTGTCGGGATAACCTCGTTCACGATAATTCAAAACAACTTCAAGATTTCCAGTTTGTTTGGACATGACCACTGTGAACAATGTTTCATGATCGCCAATTGCGGTGTAAGCACTCATAAACCAATCAATGAATTCGGCGTCCATTTTGATGGCGACGTTGAAAGGCGGAATGTTTTTCATCTCTGGAATACCGTTAATGGCATCTAGGCTCGAAGTCCCATATTGCATTTTACTTTTCGCGGCAGAAAACGTCAGGGCTGCCACTTCGCCTGTAGCGTGTTTCAAAATATCCATCGAAACATCTTCAGACGGTATGGCTTTCAATAATGCCAGAAGTTTCTTCGTGTCCAAGATGCCAATTTGTGCATCTTCAACACCGTCAAAGTCCTTCAATGTAACCCCGGCAAACAGCTTCTTGTCATCTGTCATTGCTTCAACCCGCAATGTCCCACTACCCTTAACCCAGATCGCCGAGTTAATTACGCCGTTCAAATGGTATTTGTTGATGAAACGTTCAATCAGATTTTTTTTCATAATGATATAATTTTAATGTTAGCTATTCAGCCTATCAGCCCGTTGGCTGCTCGATTTCAACGGGCTGATAGGCGTAGGCATTATTCAGAGACTTTTTTACGCAGGGGTCATTTCGGCAACTTCAACAGGCTGACGGTTTAGTTCCATTGAAAAAGGTGGAACGATGTCCATCAACTTTACTTCCGGTGTGACTTCCGGTTTGGTCGTTGTGTTTGCCAAGATGATTGTTGTTACAATTTCGGACAACACGATGCCCGCTTTGGCGCAAATCTCATCTTCATGGGTCAAAGATGTGAATTCACGCTTCGCAACCCAATTTCGCAAATCATGGAATAAGGCGGCGCCGAAATTTGCTCCGTCATCGGAACAGGGTTTGTTGTTCTTTATCGTCCATGTTGACAGGTTCCAATTGATTCGTTTTGAGGCGTCAATCGTATTGCGAACAAACGTTTGGATTTTTTGACGTGCCTCGTTCAACTTCGCATCATATTGACCCTTGTCCGTTTTCTTCATTTTTTCAGGTGTGATTTCACCCTCGGCATTTTCCGGCGTGGACTGTTCAGTGCCGGTTTGTTCCGTGTTGATCTTTTCTTTGATGATGCCAACACAAATGTAAGCCTGACGGAGGCTTTCGGCTTCGGTCAAAAGCGCAATATATTGCGTTTCTGCTGCCTTCTTAGCCAACTTCATGTAGTTCTGAGCCGTCCGTATTGAGATACCCTTCACATTTTCCGACAACCATTTTTCCCAATCGTTATGTTTGACCAGCTTCTTGGCTTCAATCAGGACGCCCCCCGCCTTGAGAGCAAGCTCCAAGGCTGCCTTGCCGTGTTTGATGGACAGAGCGTCATTGGACTCAATGTCCGTTTGTAGCTGATTCAATTCTTCAGCGTATTGCTTGAGCTGTTGAATCTCGGTTTCGTTTAGTTTGGTATTACGTTTTGTACTCATTTTTTGTTTTTGTTTTAGGGCATGGACCATGCGTAGGGCATAGTTCATGCGTTTTGTTTTTGGATGTTTTTCTTTGACCGGGAGCTACCCGGTCACGGATTTAACTCAGTCGGCTCTCACTGTTACCGGCAGGGCCAACTGTGCGAGCATTTTATCAGAGTCAAGATAGAAGTAAAACCCTGTGCAAGTTGTCTAGTTAGCGTGCCCTAAGATGCCACTGGTCGTTGAGAAAAAACCACCGGCTTTCAAATAAAACATTCTGTTTTTTAGACTGGTCAAATTCCATCTTCCCCCAGTCACGGCCCCGTTTGATTCGCGGCTTTTTCCACCAATCGGGACGGATGTCCGGTAAAAGGCGTATTGGAGTGGTTGCGCCGTCTGTTGTGGTTATGGAGTATGATTGCTTTTCAAAGTTGATTGTAAGGCAGGTCACAAGGTTTGGAAGAAGCTGAACAAGTTTTGCCCTAACTTCGGGATTCCTCAAAGCCTGTTCTAACTGTTCAACCTTATTCCAGTCATTAACCGCTAACACTTTTTCTATGTCGGCAACTGCTGTTAGTTGGGTGCGTGACTTAATCAAGTCCGTAAAAAATAACATGAAAAAGTCAATTTCAACCGCGTCAATGCGAGCCATCGCTCTAAAATAGGCGCGGCATTTAGCACTGCATCTGTAATACCGCCTCACGGTTGTTCCTTTATATGTATCTGCTCCGCCTTTGGTGTTGTGAGTGGTAACTGAAGCGCCACAGGCAGCGCACCTGACACGATTGGGGAACAGATTTGAAATCCAGTCGTTCCCTCTCTTGCCACCTCTCCTGCCTTTGTTCTGGCTCAACTTGGCTTGAAGTGATGCAAATTCTTCATCGGTTAGAACTTTGCGAACTAATTCAGACCTTAACTGGGGAGCAACCTGCCCTTGCGTCCATTGGATGCCGCCTCCAAAGCAAGGAACGTGTTTAGCGTTTAGGGCCTTCGCAATGTGCTGCATCGAATGCCCATCAATGTAGGCAAGGCAGATTTTCTTAACCGCACTGGATTTCTGATTGGACATGTATGTCTAATGGTTTCTTCTCAAGGAATCTCCAAAGTGTAAAGGCAAACATCGAACAATCGCACCAAAAACCCCGGACGAATCCGGGGTTGGTATTTCTGCGGTTGCTTTACGCCGCTTTGATACTGAATTTGCCGTCATTCACCGTGAACACCGCCTTTGCGCCGGTGGATTTCTTTTTCAGGGTGTTTTTGACCTTCCAAGGCGTGAACACGCCGCCAACCGCCTTGACGATTTCATCCGCGCTCATCGGTTTGCCGTGCTCCGTAATGAGTTCACGGATTTTGTCATCAGCCCGTGGCTTCAACGGAGCGGGTTTCCATCCGGCGTCAAGACTGCGGATTTCGGTTTCCAAGGCCGAAAGTTCGCCCCTCATTTCCGCGTAACGGTCTTTGAGCGGTTGAGCCAAACCGATTCGCTGTTGGTTCAGCGCCTCAATTTGAGCGTTGATTTTGGCAAGTGCGGCCGTTGCGGTGTTTCCATTTCCAGTTTTGTTTCTTGTGTCAGTTTTCATACGTTTTTGATTTTTTCGTGCCGATTCATTCGGCATCTGGATCGCTGACACAAGGGGCAATCCTGTCAACAGCGGAGGCGAAATATATTTCGTTTCTGGAAACGGAAGCGAAAGAGTGTGCAAATTGGTTTGCGTCAATTATACGAAATGGAATTTAGAAACACACCGTCTTTCCCAATTGTCAGGGAAATCCTTTTCCCGTCCATAAACTGGCAAAAGGCTTTTGGCATATTGCCGAATTTAATCTGTATGCCATCAAAAACGCTTGGCATCATGTTCCTAATCCGTTGCCGTTCTTCCGTGGATTTAAGGTGTTCTTTGATTCGGGCCAATTCATCTTGCACCATTTTTTTACTGACGGCTTTGAGATGCAAAACACCATTGACCACCTGAGCATTCTTGTTGCTAAATTTGTCTCGCAACATTCCGACTGCCTTTGGTGTATTGCTAATGACAGACACCTTGGCTTTTTCCGCCTCAATACTTTTTACCAATTGTCCCTTTTCCCCGTTTAACCGAGCAAGTTTTACAGACAGTTCTTTCATGTCGGCCAATTCGTCACTGTCCAACAATTCCATGCAACGGCCAATGCCGGTCTGAATTTTTGCGAGTTTATTTTCCAATTCATCCAAGACATCATTTGTCTGTGGGGTTTGATTGTTAAAATCATCCAGATTCAAAATGGCTTGGAAAATTCTTGCTTCAAATTCAGAAACAGAAACCCGCCCCTTGTTGGTGCAACCGCTTTTGTGTTTCACACCACGGCAAATATAATCCGCGTAGTGGTTCGTTATTCCTTTAACATTTTTGTATGAGCCGATTTTAGTTTCAATGACTTGGCCACATTCCAAACAGGTCAGCAAATTTTTGAATAAATTTCTGACAAGCCCGTATTTGCTGCCACCCCTGTTTTTGACGTTGAACGCCAATTTCTGCTGTGTGAGTTGAAAAACTTTCTCCGTTACGATTGCGGGAAAATAATTGTCCTGTTCAAAATCATTTATGCCTATCCAGCCGATGCAGTTTTTATTTTTGAGCAAGCACGCGACAGTTGAATTTGTCCAGATGCCATTTTTGAATTTTCGCAAAGTGGGTATTTTGGATTTATTCAGGTCGTTAGCAATGCGTGTGCAACTGTGGCCTGCCAAGTAATGAGCAAAGATGTTTTTTACAAGTTTCACCCTGTCGTCATCCAAAACAAATTTGCCGTCCTTGAATCCGACAATCCAACTTGGTTTTTGAACCGCAAACCAAACTTTTTCCCCTTTGTTTGCTTTTTCAATTTTTGCCGCAATGACGGATTTTATCCGCTTGGATTTGGTTTCTGATTCATTGTTTGCCCGCGCAAATTCCACCAGCACGAGCATTAACTCCATTGGATTTTCCGTGATGCTCTTGGTATCTAAAATTTTATTTTGAGAAATTACGCCGATAGATACCCTCTTGTTTATTATTTCAATAAATTTTGACAGGCAGGGAAGGATTGATTGGCGTGAAAGCCTGTCCATGTTTTCCACGATCAGAACGGAACCCGGCTCCACCTTTTCATTCTCCACCAACTTCAAGAATTGAGACAATGCGGATTCATTGGAAAAATTCTTTCCCTTGAATCCGCTAACCCCTTCATCCGTAAATGTGTCAACAAGGGTCAAACCGTGTTGTTTGCAAAAAACCGCTGCTGCACCGCTCTGGCGTTTGGTTGAATCCCCGCCCTTTTGTTTAATGGACGAGAACCTCTGATATGAGTATGCTTTTCTCATGGCGCTGGTCCGTATTTTGGTTGACGGATATAATTTGATTCACGAGTTGTGTCGTCAAGCTGAATCTAGGGATTATCAAAAGTCCAGCCTGCTGCACAACTGGCCGGAACTGGCTCCCGGCCGGCGACGTCATTCGGCTCGCGCGCGCGAGGAATTGATTCATGTGCTCACGCGTTATCACGACGCGACGGGCACGCCGGTCACGATTTTCTTCGACGGTTCCGGCGCGCCGGCGGGAACGCCGCCACCGGAATCGAATCCGGCGGTTGAGGTTTTATTTTCGTGCGCCGGGCAGACCGCCGATGACATGATTGAGCGCGCGGCGCACCGGTTCGGCGACTACGGTGAAGTACTGGCCGTCACGGACGATGTTGCCGAGCGCGACACGGTCACGGGCCTGGGTGGCCTGGCGTCGAGTTGTGCGAATTTCATTCGCATGGTTGAAAATGCGCTGACGGAATTGCAGGATGAATTGCAAAATCACAATCGGGCGGAACGGAACCGTTTTAACCGAAGTCACAAGTGCGATTTGAAATGAAGACACCAATGCACCAAAATCAAATGGCCCACCGCCCGTTCATTTTTGCGGTGCTGCTCGCTGGAATTTTTTTGGTTCCGGCGGTGCGGGCGCAACCGGCGGTACGGAATGTGAACAGCCGTTTTCTGCTCATTTTTGACACTTCGTCGGACATGAAGCGGCGCTTGCCGGCGGTGCAAAAGGCGCTCAACGACATGCTGGCCGCCAGCACGAACGGGCAGTTACATCCGGGCGATACCATTGGCGTATGGACGTTCGACCAGGATTTGCGCAGAGGGCAGTATCCGCTGCAACGCTGGGAGCCGGAGAACGCGGCAGTGATTGCGTCGAACATCAGCGCCTTTGTCGGCAGTCAGCGGTACTCAAAAAAAACCAGCTTTGATGCGCTGATGCCACTGCTGAATCAAATCGTGGAAAGGTCCGAGCGGTTGACGGTGCTGATTTTCTGCGACGGCCAGGGAGAAATCCACGGAACACTCTACGATGTTGGGATCAATCAAAAAATTTTCCAACAACATCAAAGCAAATGGGAGAAAGCAACGTTACCAATCGTCGTCGGGTTGCGCTCGCAACGCGGCCAATACACCGGTTGCATGGTGAGTTTTCCGCCCCAGCCTGTGAGTCTTCCGGCGTTTCCTCCCCTGCCCGAAGCCGTCCATGAGCCACCCACGGTTACGAATGCGCCCGCGCCACGATCCAGCGCCCCAGCGCTTATTATTGTTGGCACAACCATCACCAATCATGTGCCGCCGCCCGCGCCGAAACCGTCACCCGTGCCAAAACCGGCGCTGACCAATCCGCCGCCGATGGTCATAACCTCAACGCCCGCCCCCGCGGTTGCCAACGAGGTGAAACCGCCGGCGGTTGTGCCATTGGTGCAAACCAGCGCCGCTCCCGCTCAACCCCAAATTGCTGCTGTGCCACTGGCAACGACGAATGCCATCGCCCCGCCGCCCGAAAGTTCCAAGACCGGCCATAAAGATGTTTTGGCCATTGGCGTGGCATTTCTGGCGGGCGGTCTGGCGGTTTTCATGTTCCGCCGCGTCCGCCGGCCCGGCGGCGACAAACCCAACGACCGTTCGGTGAAAAAGGATTGATTCCGCCCGTGACTTTTGACCACGCGTCTGGAAAATTCCCATTTATGAAAGCAAGGATTTATATTTACGCCATCGTCTTTGCCGCTGGAATGCTGACGGCCCCGGCCGACGAAACCAAAACCAACACGCAAACCGGCGCGACCACCAGCCTCCCCGCCAACACCAACCAGGTTGCTGTCCCGCCGCCGATGACCGCAACGTCGGCGCCCGCACCTGCGGTTGTCCGCAAGGTGAAACCACCGGTCGTTGTGCCATTGGCGCAAACCAGCACTGTTCCCGCCCAATCCAACAGCGCCGCTGCGTCCCTGACAACGACCAATGCCATCATCCTGCCGCCCACCAACACATCAACGTCCGCATCTGCGGTTGCCGGCGAAGTGTCATTGATTCAAACGAGTGCCGTTCCCGCTCAATCCAATATCACCACTGCGCCGCCGACCGAAAGTTCCGGGATGGGCTGGAAAGGTACTTTGGCCATAAGCGTGGCAATTCTGGCGGTGGCGGGCGGTTTGGCGGTTTTCATGCTGCGTCGCCCGGGCAAAACCGACCACGCCAGCCTCATCACGCGCGCGATGAACGAGCACAAAGACAAACACAAAGACGAGGACAAGCACGAGGAAAAGCCGGAGGAAAAGCGCGAGGATAAGAAAGAGGCGAAAAAATTTCCGCCGCCGATGACTTGAAATGTCCAATTCCGCGCGTGACTTTTGGCTGCGGGTCTGGAAAATTTTGCGCCCATGAAGACATTTAACCTGATTTGCGCCATCGTCTTTGCCGCTGGAATGGTGACGGCTTTGGCTGACGAAACCAAAACGAACATCCCAACCACCGCAACCATGAGCACTCCCGCAAACACCAACGAAGTCGCCGTCATCAACACCACCGAAGGCGAAATGGTCATCGAATTCTGGCCCGAGGTCGCGCCCAAGACCGTCGAAAATTTCAAAACGCTCGCCAAAAAAGGCTTTTACGACGGCACCTGTTTTCACCGCGTCATCAAAGGTTTCATGATCCAAGGCGGCGATCCGCTGACCAAGGACCCGGGCAAGGAAGACGTGTGGGGCACGGGCGGGCCGGGCTACCAGATCAAGGCCGAGTTCAATGACCGCTCGCACGTGCGCGGCGTCATTTCCATGGCGCGCTCGAACAATCCCGATTCCGCCGGCAGCCAGTTTTTCATCTGTCATGGCAGCCCGACGTTCCTCGACCATCAATACACCACGTTCGGCAAGCTGATCAAAGGCGACGACGTTTTGGAAAAAATCGGCACCACGCCCACGCATCCGCAGGACCGCCCCGACAAACGCATGGGCATCATCAGCATCAAAATCGTTCCGCGCGACGCGGTGAAGTGATTTGTGGCCGGGACGGAGTGCGCCCGTCCTCGGGCGCAGCAACTGGCTTCATTCAACTCACGGAAAATTTCCCCGCCGCCCGCCCGGACCACCTGGCTGCGGTCGGGACACCCGTACTCCGCCAACGCAGAAAGTCAACTCCGGGGTCCGGGTCAAATTTCTGTGCGCCAGTGACGGCGGCGAGCCAAACCGGCTCCGCGAATCCGATTCAACATCCGGCGTCCTTTTCTCAATAAATTCTTGTAACCGAAAAAAAATTTGGACAAAGTGCCGCGTTAAAATAAATTTGCCATGCTGGAATTTAAAAACAAAATTCTGTTCGTCGGTTACGGGGCCGTGGCGCAATGCGCCCTCCCCATCCTGGTCAAACACCTCAAGACGCCGTATTCCAACATCACCGTCATGGATTTCGAAGACCGCCGTGGCGTGCTGGCGCCGTGGCTGAAGCGCGGCGTGAAGTTCGCGCGCAAACAGGTGACGCGCGGGAACATGGGCGCGCTGCTGGGCAAATATCTGGCAGCCGGCGACCTGCTGATTGACCTGGCCTGGAACATTGACTGCTGCGAAATTCTCCAGTGGTGTCACGACCGCGGCATCCTTTACATCAACACCTCGGTCGAATTGTGGGATCCCTACGAAAACGCCAAGGGCGCGCCGCCGCAGAAGATGACGCTCTATTGGCGGCACATGAACATCCGCCGCATGATTTCAAAATGGGCCAAGCCCGGTCCAACGGCAGTCATCGAGCACGGCGCGAACCCCGGCCTCATCTCGCATTTCACCAAGCAGGGTTTGATTGACATCGGCAACCGCGCCATCAAGGACAAGAAGGTCATGGGCCAGGCCGCCGCCGAAATCCGGCAGCTCATCGTGGAACAAAAATTCAACCGCCTGGCGATGAAACTCGGGGTGAAGGTGATTCATTGCAGCGAACGCGACACCCAGATCACCAGCCGACCGAAGCAGGTGGACGAATTCGTCAATACCTGGAGCGTCGAGGGCTTCCGCGAGGAGGGCACGACCACCGCCGAGATGGGCTGGGGCACGCACGAGAAGGAGCTGCCGCCGCTGGCCTACGAGCACACCGAAGGCCCGCGCAACCAGATTTGCCTCGCCCGCATGGGCATCAACACCTGGGTTTCGTCCTGGGTGCCCAACTACTGCATCCACGGCATGGTCGTCCGCCACGGCGAGGCGTTCACCATTTCCGACCGGCTCACCGTCTGGAAAAACGGCAAGGCCATCTACCGGCCCACGGTGCATTACGCCTATTGCCCGGCCGATGTGGCCATCGTGTCGCTGAATGAGCTGCGCGGCTCCGACTACCAGCTTCCGAAAAACCAGCGCATTCTCAATGATGAAATCATCAGCGGCTCCGACATTCTCGGTGCGCTGTTGATGGGCCACGCCTACAATGCCTGGTGGATGGGCAGCGATCTCAGCATTGGCGAATCGCGCCGGCTGGTGCCGCACCAGAACGCCACCACCATGCAGGTCGCCATTTCGGTCATTGCCGCCGCGATGTGGATGATTGAAAACCCGGCCAGGGGCGTCTGCGTGCCGGACGACCTGCCGCACGAGTACATCTTGAAGATAGCCAGGCCGTATCTGGGCAAATGGATTTCCCAGCCGTCCGATTGGACGCCACTCAAACATTACACCAACGCGTTCAACGGACACAACAACCCGCAGATTGACCGGGACGATCCGTGGCAGTTCAAAAACTTCCTGATTACCGACGGAGACTGAGATGATACCGCGCCGCACCCTGAAAAAACTGGCCGAACAAAACGGCACGCCGCTGTTCGTGGTGGACCACAACGAATTGCGGCGCAACTACGCCACCTTCAAAAAATACCTGCCGCGCGTCCAGGCCTACTATGCCGTCAAGGCCAACCCCGATCCCGCCATCGTCAAGACGCTGTTCGATGCTGGCGCGAGCTTCGACGTGGCCTCCATGCCGGAATTCCGAATCGTTTATGAATACATCAAGGACATGCCGGACAAACAGCGGCAGGACTGGATCTGGGACAAAATCATTTACGCCAACCCGATCAAGGCCAACGAGACGCTGCAGGAATTGAATCCATACAAACCGCTGGTCACCTACGACAATTACGAGGAAATCCGCAAAATCAAGAAGCACGCCCCGCAAGCCGGGCTCGCGTTGCGGTTGAAGGTGACCAACACCGGGGCGATGGTCGAGCTGTCATCCAAGTTTGGCGCCGCGCCCGGCGAAGCCGTGGACCTGATCCTCGCCGCGGACAAGGTGGGGTTGACCGTGGAAGGCATCAGCTTCCATGTTGGCAGCCAGACGACCAACTTCGGGAACTACGTTGCTGCCATCAACCTGGCCGCCAACATCTTCAAGGAAGCGAAGGACCGCGGTTACAGCAAAATGAACCTGCTCGACATCGGCGGCGGCTTCCCGGCGCCCTACGACGACACGGTGAAACCGTTCCGCGAACTGGCCGGCATCATCAATCGCGAACTCAACCGGCTTTTTCCGAAGAACATCCAGATACTCGCCGAGCCGGGCCGGTTCCTTTGCGCCACCGCCGCCACCGCCGTCTCCAAAATCATCGGCAAGGCCGTGCGCGAGGGCAAACTCTGCTACTACGTCAACGACGGCGTTTATCACACCTTCTCCGGCGTCATCTTCGACCACTGCCACTACCACATGAAGTCGTTCAAGCGCGGCCCGACCCAGATCTGTTCGGTATTCGGACCGACGTGCGACGCGCTGGACGTGGTCTCGATGGCTGAGGAACTGCCGGGCGACCTGCAACTCGGCGACCTGCTTTACAGCGAACAAATCGGCGCCTACAGCCACGCATCCTCGACCTGGTTCAACGGCTTCCCGCCCGCGACCGTGGTGCACATCAACCAATAAGATTTTCTTCGTCCTCGAATTTATTTAACCGCAGAGAGCGCAGAGAACGCAAAGGTAGGGACGCACCGCCGGGGCGTCCGTTTTTAACATAAAACGCCGAAATTTATTTGTCGCAAAAAGGCGCACAAGACGCAAACGGTGGGGCGAGCGTCCTCGCGAGCCGAGCGCGGATTCATTTTAACCCCGTAAAGGGGCGTGGCCCCCACGGGGCTTTACGCCCGCAGCGAACGCAGAGAAAACAAAGGTGGGGACGCTGCGCCGCGGCGTCCGTATTCCGTCCATGCCCAACCCCTTGCCGGGTCGAAGCGCAGCGAAGACTGGTCAACCTTTAACAATTTACCAACCTCCGCCGAATCCGCTTCATCAATCGCACTACACCCTCTCCGCCTCGACCGGGGAGAGGATGGCCGGAGGCCAGGTGAGGTGTCGAACGCTTGGCCTTACACTTCAGCCTTTGGCCTTTAGACTTTTGACTTTGAAGTTGGTGCTCCCAAATCCGCACTGCCGTCCACCCCGCGCGCCGCAAGGCGCGGTTCACGACCCGGTCGCGGGTTTTGTTCCCGGCCAGTTTGCGCCGCCAGAAAGCGCGATTGTTCGCTGGTTTTGTCGCGTGCCTGGGACAGCCATGCCAGAAACAGCCGTCCACGAAGATTGCCGTGCGTGATTTGGGGAAAACAAAGTCAGGACGCACGGCAAGTTGAGGGTTGGTTGTTGAGGGTTGAAGGTTTTTGCGTGGTTTCCGACCCTCAACCCTCAACCAACGACCCTCAACCGCGACGCGCACCAATTGATGCCGTTTCCATCCCGTTATCTTGTATGCGCGGAGCAACCCAACCATCGCCAGTTCCGTGTCCCGGTTGCCGCGCGAACGAATCCGCGACATCACTTCGGAACGCTTCGCTTTGGAAAAGACGTCAGGCATGGTTGCAATTTTCCGTCAGGGCTGTTAAATTCATTCTGTGAAACAAATGAACTACGTCATTTATCGGGAGGACGAATTTTTTGTCGCCCAGTGCCTGAACGTGGACGTGTCCAGCTTCGGATCCACGCGGGAGGAAGCCGTGGCCAATCTGAAGGAGGCGGTTGAACTTTATTTTGAGGGCGAGACCGCCGGCAACTTTTCGCTCGTGAGTGAAGCGAGCGTGGGGCAGGAACTCGTTCATGCCTAAGCGCCTCGGCTCCAAAGAGGTCATCCGCGTGTTGCAAGAGCATGGATTTTCATTCGTCACCCAGCGCGGCAGCCACGCCAAATACAAGAATGCCACGGGTCGAATTGCCATCGTTCCCCATCCGAAAAAGGAATTGCCCATTGGTACCACGCGCTCCATCGTCCGCCAATCCGGCCTGACGCCGCAAGATTTTGGATTCTGACCGCGCCCACGAATCCGCGACATTACTTCCGAATGTTTGGCTTTGGCAAAAAACGTCACCGGTCTTTTTTGCCGAAGCAGTTTCCATCCTCATCAAGAACTGAACCGTCCGGCAAAACATCCACTGGCAAAATATAATCTTCGACTGTCATCGCGTCTTCAAAATCACGCTCGCCTTCAAGGAATTGGCGCAGCTTTTCCATCACATCATCGGCGATTTCTCGCTGGGCAGCTTCAAGAGTCGGATAGACAACCGGCAGCCGATTTTCGTCGTGCCATGCCGGAACCTGACTGATAGTCCATAGACCTTTGCCCGAATTCGGCTTGGACTATGAGTCATGCCGAAACGTGATTCTGTCCTCGCCCAACTCGGGCTGAACGTCCGCAACCGACGCGAAATATTTTTCACATCCCGAATTTATTTGAGCACAGGGATTCCGAGTTCAGACAGATAATTGAACGTCGGATCGTAGTAACCTGAACAACGTGTAGGATCAGCAAGTTCTCCCGGTGGAACGAAAATAACCATGCCTTGCCGCGCGCGTGTGAGCAAAACACGGTAGGCATTGCGTAGGTAGTTCCGATTTTCTGGTTTGTGAATGTCTGTCCATTTGTCGCCCCGAAAATCGTGATAGCTCCAGCCAGAGTTTGTGAAGCGCAAATCACCATCCCAAGTTACACATGCCCAATCGAGTTCGAGGCCTTGAACCTGAAACTCAGTGGCTGCGTCTTCAAGATAATAGCTTGAACGAGTGTCTTCCCTTGGATTCAGAAACCAATGCACGGGGTCAACGTTTACCCGAATATCGATTGCGTGTGGTTTCAACCTTTGGGCTTTCGACGAGGCCACCAATCCGAACTGTTCCGAACCTCTGGCATGGGATCTAACCCATTGCTTTGCCAAATTCAGGTCTCGTGTGAGGGTAATTGGGTAGCGACTCGCAAATTTGGCAAACGTTTCGCGTGCTTGTTCCTTTTCGCAATCGAGAAGGGCTTTGACGAAAGCTGAAACATTCTCAGCCCTAAATGAGCGCATGGAAACAGCGAGATGCAGACTGTCGTCGAGATGTTTATCGTGGCGCTGGCTGATTTGCTCCAGTGCTTTGCCTGCCGCATATTCACTGTCGGTAAGCCGCGAGGAGATATACATGTGCCAATGCGGGAAGGCCGTGTTCACGGCTTCAAGCCAAGCGTCAATTCCAGCTTCGCCAATGTTTATTTCCTGTCCGCCGCCGACGAGACAAATGATAACCGCCCAATCTTTGTGGCGAGCCGAGGGTCGAGGGCTGGGACCAAAGGCTGAAGGCTGAAAGGGAGTTTCAAGTTTCAAGTTTTCAGTGTTCAGTTGGTGAAACGGCTCGCCGGGAGTCTCGCCCCACCTTGGCGGCTTGGCGGTTAGAAGCGGCTCGAAGGGCAGTTTCTTTTCTTACGCCCAAAGCCGCAGGCCAATCAGTCCCCAGTAGGCGTAATAAATGGCGACGGCCACCGCGCCCAGCCCGACTAGGACGGAATGCCAATATGTCTGGCGTTTCATCGGCGTATTGCGCTCGCGCCAGGCCACGTAGAGGCCCACCATCGCTACCAGCGGGAAGGTTAGGCTGGTGAGCATGATGCCGGCCGTCAGGGAATTGAAAGTGCCCAGACTGACATCAGGAAAGTATCTGGAGGTGGCGACTCCCCGAAACGCCCAGAGAATGAGAAGATCAAATGTCACCAGCAGGGCCGCGCTGGCCGCCGCCCAGGCCCGCACCAAAACCGGCCGCAGTTTATAGTTTTTGCAAAACAGTTTGCGGAAAATCCAGATGGGAGCCAGCACCAGCGAACTCAACATCAGCACGGAAACCAGTCCGGCCCCGATGAGCTGCGACCAAACCCGCAAGGCGGAGACTTTTTTGAAAGTACCGAAGCCGTATTGAATCAACGTTTCTCCATCGGCATCCGGCAGCAAGGCAACCATGGCGATGGTTTCATTCTCATGGCGGAACAGCCGATCGGACATGGGTACCCATCGGTTGCGCTGCCAACCGCAGGTGCTGGTCGAAAGTCCGCCGGCGTCGAAGGTGAGTTTCTTCACGGTTATCAATCGTTCAAAGCCGTAAGCCCATTGCGGCGTGGGGCTGATGTATTGATAGTATCCCTGATAGTGCTGGCGCAGACCGGGCTGGACCGGCACGACGGGTGGCAAGGCCGGCGCAGCCAGATTATTGGTCATAAACCGGTGGAGGAGTTCTCCAATCCGGTACATGGCGTCGAAGCTTCCCGAATTGATCATGACGGCGTAACCGCGTCCCTGGTCGGGAAGATAGGCCATTTGAACGAAACCACCCATGACCGCCCCGTTGTGTCCGCGAAACACAAACGGGCCTTCGGCAACCGGATAGTTGCAAAGGCCGTAATTGTACATGCTGCCCAATCCGGCTGACGGCATGGTTTCGGTGGTTTCCATGCGCTCGATGGATGCGGTCTGAAGCACCTGCGTGCCGTCCAGGCTGCCGCGTTGGAGATAAAACCGGAGGTAGTTGGCCATGTCCGTGGCAGACGCGTTCACGGCGACGGTGGGCCGGAGCGCAAAGTTCCAGTAAGGATAGGGCGTGACTCCGTCGGGATGATAGAGACGGGTCATTCGCTGTTCCACGGCCGGGGTGTGGAAATAACCGGCGGTGTCCATGTGCAGCGGTTTGAAGATGTGTTCCTGCACGTAATCTTCAAAACGTTCGCCGGTCGCTTTTTCAATGACGGCGGCCAGCACGGCCGGGGCGGCGTTGCAGTAAGACATCCGTGTGCCGGGCGGCCAGCGGCAGACCCGGCAGGCGACGTCATCGACCAGGGCATCCTTCAACGACACCGGCGTCGGGTCGTTCAGCGCAAATTCCCGCAGATGCATATCGTCAAAACCGGAGGTCTGTTCGAGCAAATGGACGAGGCGCAACGGGTGCGTTGCCTCCCACGGATTGACAAAGGGCACGTCCGGCACCCATTGCTTCACCGTGTCCGACAGCTTGAGCTTGCCCGCCTCCTGTAATTGGAGCGCGGCTATGGCGGCGAACGTTTTGGAGACCGAGCCGAGGCGGAACAGGGTATTGGTGGTGACGGGTTGGCTGGCGGCCACGTCGGCTTTTCCGATGCCCGCCACCCACTCGGCCTGGTTGCGGGAGACGATGGCGATGGCCGCGCCCGGTGTCCGGGTTTCTTTCAAGATCGTTTCAATCGCCGCCTGCAACTCCGGCATGGATTTGGGTCCGGTGTTGCCCTTGACCGCCGCTGCCGGCAGCGCGCTGGATAGAATCAGAAGTAAAACGAGTGGGAGAAGGAAGCCTTTCATGTCCGGTTATCGGTTGAGGAGGATTGGGGCTTTCGATGGCTCATCCTGTGATTTTGTTACGGATTAGACAGCGGTGTAAACACAACATCACGAAGTCCGCGTAAAGCTGCGCCACGCGGCAAGCTTTGTTCCCTTTGTTTCCTTCGGTGGGAAATGGCCGGCGCGCACGGAGTGACGCGCCCTACCGGGGGACAGAAGATAACGGGCAGAGTTTCAAGTTTTCAGTGTTCAGTAATCAGTCGAGGAAACGGCTCGCGCGGATCAGCCTTCGCCAAGGTTACGGCGCGATAGGCGCTCGCCCCACCATGGGCAGAATTCAGAAGCCAGAATTCAGGAGTCAGAAAAAAATCTGCGTTCATCTGCGGCATCTGCGGGAAAAACCGGCTGACCGCGGTTGCGCGACTATGGCGCGGTGTGACAGCGCCCTGAGCCAGCTTGGCTCATCCCGGACGATGTGCGTTCATGGATTTTACTGAAATGCCCCTAAAATGCATAAATGCACTCGTGGCATTTGGGGTGCTTGGCAGGATGCGCCACCACGCGCGGCTTGCGAATGGTCAACGGGCCGGGACGGTTTTGACCGATTGTTTCGCAATAACCAAAACGAAAGGATTGTCATGTTTAAACATTTTAGAGCCTTGGGTATTGCCGGATTAACCACCCTCAGTGCCAGTCAACTCGCGCTCGCCGGGCCGGATAGTGTCCTGTGGTCGCAGAATAAAGAAAATACTGAAGTCATTGTTTCAGGAATCAAAGTGGCCGCCCGCACCATCAGCCGGCTCAATCAGCATCTCCCCCTGGTGCGATTTACCAGCAACGAAACGGGCGGCACCGCCCTGGTTCCTTTGTGGCCGTATGCGGCGGATGACCGATGCTCGCCCGATTTTGATCCGGCTCCTTTCCATGCCGGGAAAGGCAATGAGGTCTGGGCAAATTTTGAATTCGTGAACATTGATGAAAACGACCGGGACCTGCTGGCGTTTGCCATCAAGGCCGACAAGCCCGGCCGCAAAGACCGTTTCCGGGTGGATCACGACATCGGCTGTGGTCATTCGGGGAACGAACCTGCCCTGTGCGCAATGATTTCCCCACCGACGGAGGGAGATTATGGTTATTACTTCCTGGACCGGGGCATGCTTAAAACCGATGAGCTTCTGCATCGGAATCCCGGCGCGGCGATCAAGATGACCATTTCCAGCCACGCCCGCGGTCCAGTGGGTTGAGGCGGGGAGGGAAAAGGCTGAAGGCTGAAGTGAAGGCGGAAAAGGGGAACATCGAACATTCAACATCGAACGCTGAACATCGAAGGAAAGTGAAGACGACGGGGGCGTTTCAAGTTTTCAGTGTTCAGTGTTCAATTGGTGAAACGGCGCGACAGGCGCTTGCCCCACCTTTGCGATCTCTGCGTTCCATGCGGTTAAAATCTGTATTTGAAGTTTGGGCGTCGTAGAACTTCGCCCTCCGATGCGGATACCGCATTCAATTTACACTCGACAAATATGGCGGGCGGGGCGTTATTGGCATGGCTGCAATGAAAAGGCGCCATCAGGATGTCGGCAAAGCCGCGTTCACCTTGATTGAGTTGCTGGTGGTGATTGCCATCATCGCCATTCTGGCGGCGCTGTTGCTGCCGGTGCTTAACGGGGTCAAGGCCAGAGCCCTGGCCATTTCCTGTCTAAGCAATTCCAGGCAACTGGGCCTGGCGTGGCGCCTCTACACCGATGAACATGACGGGCGCCTGGTCAATAACTGGGTTTTTAACGGCTGGCCGACTTATGGAGGGCCGGAAACCGGCCTGCCCATTGAGAATCCGAATTGGGTTTATGGGATGATGGATTGGTCGGCTTTTCCGGATAACACCAACCTGCAGCTTATTGCCAATGGATTGCTCTTTCCCTACACGCATGAGTACAAAATCTACAAATGCCCGGCCGACCGGTTTCTGTCACCGATCCAGGTCGCCAGCGGGTTTCCTGAGCGGGTTCGCAGTGTCTCCATGAACTGTTTCCTGGAGGGCGGTGCGCGCCCCGGCCTGTTTTGGGTTCCGGGATTCGCCGCGTATGGAAAAGAGGGCCAGTTGATGGCCCCTTCCCCGTCAGAGCTCTGGGTCTTTGCGGACGAAAACCCCGATACCATCAATGATGCCTGGCTGAACACCCGGATGAACAGCCCGGACCTGTGGGACGACATGCCGGGCAGCTACCACAATGGCGCCTGCGTTTTTAATTTTGCCGGCGGTCACAGCGAAATCCACAAATGGATGTCGGCCAAAACCTGCCCGGGCATCAGTTACGGCAGGACCGAAATCCGGGACCCGGGCAGTGTTGATATTCAATGGATGCACAACCACACGAGCGTGCCGTAACCTCGGCGCCAACTGAAACGTGTCAATCACCGGGAGAGACGGGAGACCGAATCCACTCGCCACGGACCGGCGGCCAGTATTTTTCGGAGATGCTCCGTTGCGCGCCCAGCGTCCTCGTAAAGCTTTGCCACGCGGCAGGCTGTGGACTATCGGCTGCAAGATTGCCGAAAACGCAGATGGAAGGTGGAAGATTGAAGATGGCCAATGGGCGCGCGGCAGCACGGCCTTACCACAGACAGAAATCAATTCGTGTCCGTTTGTGTCCACCTGCTCGCGATTTATCGGAGTTCGCGGTGAAGATTTTTTGTTCCCTTCGTTTCCTTCTGTAAAAATGTACGGCCCGGCTTTGCGGTCTTTGCGCCTTTTGGCGGCAAAAAAGTTTTTGGATTTTACTTTAAAAACGGACGCCCCGGCGGTGCGTCCCTACCTTTGCGCTTTTTGCGGTGTGCATCTCAATAGTTCCC
>PLAY01000140.1 GCA_003134375.1 Limisphaerales bacterium
AACTGAATCGTTCCGGCTAAGGCTGGTTTCTGCATAAAAAGCGTTGTCTCATGCGGTTCATAACCGTTTGCACCCAAAAAAAATCAAACAATTAACAATAATGGTTAAGACTGAGTGCTTGTTTTAATTCAATTTTTTCCACGGAAGACGGAAGATGTGCATCGCGTGCCTTTGATGGCGGGCGTCAGCAGTGCGGACCAGCCCCCGACGTGTCGGGGTTGGGCAGCCGCTTGAAAGACGTTTTCGGCCACAATTCGCGTAAAAGGCTTCGGCCTCACGCGACAAGGGTTGCGCCTTGATGCAAAGGCACGCTTGGGGTATTAAAAACGCAGAACCCAGAAGCAAGTGACGGTGGAACATTTTGTCGGCGGAGGCGTAGTTGCCGCCGGGCGGAATGGCATCACAACTGGTCACCGGTCGCGTGGGCCTAAAGCCCCGTGGGGGCCACGCCCCTTTACGGGGCCTTCAGCCTCACGCGACGGGTCAGGACGTTCCTCTCTGAGAGGATGACTCGAAATCCGGACAGGATGAGATGGCCTTGAAACGCAAATCTACAAAGACGCGCGCAGAAAGAGAGTTTCTCAAACTCCCTGGGGCGGATTTTATTTCTTCAATCATCGTCCATAACGGCATAACCACCCTTTCCGCATGAGCGATCGCAAACTGGCCTTTCTGTACTCGCCTGAAATTGAAGGGTTGAGTTACCCGCCAGATTGCCCGTTCAAAACCCAGCGCGCCAGCCTCACGCGCCAGCGTCTGAAATCGTTCGGATTGCTCGGCGGCGAGGGGTGCGTCGAGGTCGCTTCGCGAATGGCTTCGCTGGCCGAGTTGGAAAAATTTCACACCGCCCGTTATCTGCAGGAACTGCAACGGGTCGCCGGCGGTGATTTGACCGTGGAAGGCTTTCACATGGGCCTGGGTGGCCTGGACACGCCGGTGTTCAAGGACATGTTCGAATGCGGCGCCTGGGCCTGCGGCGCGGGACTGGTCGCCGCCGACTTGTTGTTGGAGGGCCGGGCGGACATCGCTTTCAATTTGCTGGGCGGCTTTCATCACGCGATGCCGGAGCGCGCGGCGGGATTTTGCTTTTTGAACGACATGGTGCTCGCCTGCATGAAACTGGCCGACGCCGGGAAGCGGGTCCTGTATCTCGACGTGGACGCGCATCACGGCGACGGAGTGCAGACGGCTTTTTATCAGCGCAAGGATGTGATGACCATCTCGTTGCATGAGACCGGCCGGACACTTTTCCCCTGGGGCGGTTTTGAAAATGAAATCGGTGAAGGACCGGGCCGGGGATATAACGTCAATGTTCCGCTGCCGCCCGAAACCTATGACGAGGCTTTTATGACGGCGTTCGACAGCGTCGCGGTTCCGCTGGTGGAATTTTTCCGGCCCGATGTCATGGTGTTGGAACTGGGGATGGACATGCTGGCGGGCGATCCGTTGACGCATCTGCGCCTGACCAACAATGTGGTGGTGGAGGTCATCGAACGGCTGTTGCGGTTCAATCATCCGCTGCTGGTGGCGGGCGGCGGCGGGTATCACGTCGAGAACACCGTGCGCGGCTGGGCCCTGGCCTGGCGGACGTGTTGCGGCGGAGACGAGGAATGTGATTTTGGCCTGGGCATGGGCGGCGTGATGCTGGCCAGCACCGAATGGGCGGGCGGCCTGCGGGACCGCGCCCTGGCCGTCACGACGGAGCAACGCCAGGCCGTTGAGCCGGAGTTGCAGGCCACCATTAAAAATATCACCAACAATGTCTTCCGGCTTCATGATATTCAGACCGGCTCCGGCCAGGGGGTGACGACACCCGGCCGGGCCGGTTAATATTTTATGGAAATCTTTGATAAACTATGCGGTAGTCAACAGATCTCCCTCTCCGCCGCGAAGCGGGGAAGAGGGTCGGGGAGAGGTGGTGCTGATTTTCAAAATTCCCCTCTCCGGTCGCTCCGCGACACCCTCTCCCCGCTTGGGCGGGGCGAGGGAACAATTCCTGAACTTTCGACAACATAAACAACCAAGAAACCTACCATGACAAATCCAACCAAGACCGTTTCCACCAGTTCGCTGATGCAGGAAAACCGGACGTTTCCACCCAGCCCGGAAGTGATCAAACGCGCCTACATCAACGCCGAGCAATACAAAAAAATGTATGAACGCTCGATCAACGACCCGGACGGGTTCTGGCTCGAACAGGCCGCGACGCTCGACTGGTTTAAGAAACCCACGATGGCCCGCAAATATGTATGGGACACCGCCGCCAAACGCATCGAGCACACGTGGTTTGAAGATGGACAGCTTAACGTGAGCGCCAACTGCCTCGACCGCCACCTCAAAACCAATGGCAACAAGCCCGCGATCATCTGGCAGGGCGAGCCGGAAAACGACGTGGTCACACTCACCTATGCGCAATTGCACCATGAAGTCTGCAAGTTCGCCAATGTGCTGAAATCGCTCGGCATCAAGAAGGGCGACCGCGTCTCGATTTACCTGCCCATGATCCCCGAACTGCCCGTCGCGATGCTGGCCTGCACGCGGATTGGCGCGATTCACTCGATCGTTTTCGGCGGATTCAGCGCGGACGCGCTGGCCGGACGCATCACTGATTCGGCGTGCCGGCTGCTCATCACCTCGAACACTTCGTTGCGCGCCGGCAAGAGCATCCCGCTGAAGGGCATTGCGGATGAAGCGTTGAAGCAGACTCCGAGCATCGAAAAGGTCATCGTCGTCAAACGCAACGAGACCCCGTGCAACATGGTGGCGAACCGCGACGTCTGGTATCACGACCTCATGGCCAAGGCAAACGCCGACTGCCCGCCAGTACCCATGAACGCCGAGGACAAGCTATTCATCCTTTACACCTCCGGTTCGACGGGCAAACCCAAGGGCGTTGTCCACACTACCGCCGGTTACCTGTTGCACGCCGCCTTGACCCACAAATACATCTTTGATGTTCACGACGACGACATTTTTTGGTGCACCGCCGACATCGGGTGGGTCACCGGCCACAGTTACATCGTCTATGGTCCGCTTTGCAACGGGGCGACAAGTTTGATGTTTGAAGGCGTGCCGACCTTCCCGGATGCCGGTCGTTTCTGGCAGATCATTCAGAAGTACAAAGTAACCGTCTTTTATACCGCGCCAACTGCCATCCGCTCACTCATCCGTCTCGGCGAAGAATGGCCGAACAAGTACGACCTGAGCACACTCCGCACGCTCGGTTCCGTGGGCGAACCCATCAATCCTGAGGCTTGGATCTGGTATCATCGCGTCATTGGCAAGGGGCGTTGTCCCATCGTGGACACATGGTGGCAGACCGAGACCGGCGGCATCCTCATCAATCCGCTGCCCGGTGCGCACACGCTCAAACCCGGCAGCGCCAACCGTCCGTTCTTCGGCGTCGAACCGGTCATCTTGCGCGACGACGGCAAGGAAGTCGGTCTGAACGAAGGCGGCAAGCTCTGCATCAAAAAACCGTGGCCGGGCATGATGCGCACCACCTGGGGCGACCACCAGCGGTTCGTCGAAACCTACTTCACGATGTATCCGAACATCTATTTCACCGGCGATGGCTGCCGGATTGACGAGGACGGCGACTATTGGCTGATGGGCCGCATTGACGACGTGGTGAACGTGTCCGGCCATCGCATCGGCACGGCGGAAGTCGAGAGTGCGCTGGTGAGCCATCCGAAAGTGGCCGAGGCCGCCGTGGCGCCCATGCCGCACGACATCAAAGGGCAGGGGCTTTATGCGTTCGTGACGCTCAAGGACGGCGTCAAGGAAAGCGACGAACTCAAGAAGGAACTCATGGCGCACGTCCGCAAGGAAATCGGGCCGATTGCCGTGCCGGACAAGATTCAATTCGCGCCCGGCCTGCCGAAGACGCGGTCGGGCAAAATCATGCGCCGCATTTTGCGCAAGATTGCCGAGAACGCCGTGGACCAAATCGGCGACACGTCCACCCTGGCCGATCCGCACGTCGTGGAGGCGCTGGTCAAGGGCAAACAATAAGATGGTCATTTTGGCCGGCCCTCACCTTTCATCCTCTCCCCCAGGAGAGGAAAGAGCAGGCGACGGCTTTGAGTTTTCAAGCGGAGGTTTGGCAAATTCAAATGTTGGTCGTTTTGTGAGACGGCGGATAATTCGCCCTCTCCTTGGGGAGAGGGTCGGGGCGAGGGAGGACGAATGCCGTGAACCGTCCTTCAACACAATGATTTTTTGCGGGCGCCGAACCCATGTTTCACCCGGCTGAAACCGTGGCGGGACACCAAACAAAGTCTCACAGCTGACAACCACAAAAACCGAGAAAGAAACCGACCATGAGTGACACAGCGATAATTTCCAAGCCCCCCATTCCATTAAACCAATCAACCCCCACCCATATGAGCGAACCAACCGTCATTCAAATCAAAGATACCACCGCGAATCCCGCACCGCTCGGCCTGCTCGGTTTCGGCATGACGACCGTGCTGCTGAACTTGCACAACGCCGGCTTTTATGAGCTGAACGGCATGATTCTGGCCATGGGCATTTGTTATGGCGGCCTCGCGCAGGTCATTGCCGGCATCATGGAATGGAAAAAAAGCAACACCTTTGCCGCCACCGCTTTCATTTCCTACGGCTTCTTCTGGCTGTCACTGGTAACGCTGATTGTTTTGCCAAAATTGAATCTGATCGCGCCGACGAATGAAACCGCCATGGCCGCCTATCTCGCCATGTGGGGACTGTTCACCGGGGTCATGTTCCTCGGCACACTCCGCCTGAACCGCGCCTTGCAAGTCGTCTTTGGCACGCTGACCATTCTTTTTTTCCTGCTGGCGTATGGCGATTACGCTGGCGCGGGTGCGGATTTCAAACATTTCACCGGCTACGAAGGACTCCTTTGCGGCTTTTCGGCGATTTACACCGGCCTCGCGCAAGTCCTGAATGAACTTTATGGAAAAGTTGTTTTGCCGCTCGGCGTGGTTAAAAAATAACGATTAAAACCGCAGCCGAAAAGCGACGCGATCATGCCACAACCGGTCCCGGCAAAAATAACCGGACCGTGTTTGCGTGCCGAGTGTCACCTGTGTTCCTGAGCCCCGGCGTAGCGGCGTCTCGGCAGAGCGCCGCCATCCTTCGGGCGAGCATTCGTCAAACTTTATGACGGGACGGTCAAATCAAGTTTCCCGATGGCGGCCTGCAAAACGGCGGCGGACTTCACCAAGGCGCTCTGCTCGTCGGGCGGCAAAGCCACCTCCAAAACCTTGTCAACGCCCTTTTGGGAAACGATGCAGGGAACTCCCAAACTCACACCGCTCAGGCCGTATTCCCCTTCCAGCACGGCTGAAACAGTGAGCACGCCGCGTTGATTGCGCAAAATGGCCGCGGCAATTCGCGTCAAAGCCAGGCCAACAGCGAACCAGGTGGCGCCCTTGTAATCAATGATGTGATAGGCGGAATGTTTCACTTCCTCCACGACTTTGCGGCGCTGTGCCTGCCAGTCGTCGCATTTCAGACACAGATGGCAGAACTGTTCGATGGGCATGCCGGCCATGTTGGTCATGGACCAGGCGGCAAATTCGCTGTCTCCGTGTTCACCCAGAATGTAGGCATGGATATTATGCACATCCACTCCGCAATGCTGGCTCAACAAGTGACGGAAACGCGCGCTGTCCAGCACGGTGCCGGACCCGATGATGCGTCCGCGCGGCCAGCCGGACCGTTTGTGGGCGACATACGTCAGGATGTCCACCGGATTGCTTACGATCAAAACCACCGCCGGCGACTTCTGGAGCATGATTTCATCAATGATATCGTGGATGATTTTGACATTGCGTTGAAGCAACTCCAGCCGCGGTTCGCCCGGCCGCTGTTTGGCCCCGGCCGTAATCACAATCAGGTGCGCATCCGCATAATCCGCCGCCTGGGCCTCATGAATCTGGACGGAAGGGAAAAACGCCTGGCCATGGACCAAATCGAGGACCTGCCCCAGGGCCAGTTCATGGTTGGCATCGCGCAGGGCAATCTCATCGGCCAGACCGCTCTGGGCCAGCGCATAGGCAAAGGTGGAACCCACGGCGCCCGCGCCAACAATCACCACTTTTCTCGGTTTCCAAGGTTCATCATTCATTTTTTTGCTCCTCCATTGGGGCATAGACTGTCTTCGGCAAAGGAAACGTCAAGCATTTGCCGGAACCAAAGACTGAAATTTGACATGCTCCAGCGCCACGCGACCGGAACTTTCCATCTGGGAAGAAAAACCTCGAACCGTAAAAAATACTTCTCATCCCCGCTTTTAATCGTCAATCCCGCCGGGAGTTTTCACACAGCCTCGCGACTTGTTGGGCGTCAACGCTCTCATTCCATGCGTGAAGACAAATAGGCGCACACCAAGCACAAAACGGTGATGGACGCGGCTCCAGTAATTAGCTCGATGCCACTCCCTGCTCCCTTGGCTTTCACGATGAGCAATGGAACAGCCACAATGGCGACCGAGAGCAACACTACCGGGATTGCGCTCAGACGTGCGAAATTCACCGTCCAGCCCATCCACTTCCAACGCCGCGGCACTATAGCTCGAGGATCTGCCTTGCAATAATAGACGCGCCACTTCCAATTGTGTGGGTCTTTCCAACAAGTTTCGATTTCTTCTCGTGTCGTATGTTTTCCTTTCTGTATGTTGTTGTGTCGAAGTGCGTGTCTTGACGCCTAACGTCCAGGCACAGCCGCCGAGCGTGACGTAAAATGGAAAAACGACAAACAAATTTCATAAAATCAATCGCAACTGGCAGGGCCAGCGGCTGTTGCCTACAGCGCAATTGTTAGGCGGCGAATTTCAGTTAATCTCCGCTCCATTGATAATCATATCCGGCCGGTGGGTCATAATCAGATGAGAACAAAGTGGGTGGCCACACATATTTCCAATACATTTTGATAAAACTAACATGGCCATCTACAAAACTGACCATATCCTTTGAATTATCAAAAACGCCGTTATTTGTATTGGAAATCGGCTGCTTCGGCTGATGCCACGAGTAGGGGACAAAGGCCGGGAATTCCGCGACCAGAACGGTAGTGACTGGGTGCCTTATTGAAGTCAATTTCAATCCTCCAATGCCAGGCACTGACCTAGTGGAGTTCGGGGTGAAGTCGTTGGTAAATTGGTTTACCCCATTGAACGAATAACTCGAATAATACGCCCAAGATTGCTCATGAAGGCTCTTGGGCACAAACGAGACTTGCCCATCTGGAGGACCAAAAAAGTAGTTGAACGTATCCGAAGGACAGGCAAACAACTTATCTTTAGACGACGATGGACCATTCAGACCGACATAGTTCTGCATGAGTTCTCTGTAACAATACATCAAAATTTGATTCGTGGCCTGTCCCACAGAAGGCGATGTGTCGTTTGAATCATCGGCGTACATGCGCACACCCAGGTTGATTTGTCGCAGATTGTTTAAGCAGGTCGTTCGTTTCACCCTTTCTTTCGCAGTAGCTAAAACAGGCAACAATAGCGCTGCTAGAATAGCAATAATGCCAATCACCACCAACAATTCAACTAAGGTGAATCCGGTTATGGCCTTGAAATTATTTTTCACACTATTGGAAAATGCAAAGAGTGACGCGTCATGCTGCCTAACGTCCAGCTCAGGCACGCGGGGCCAAATGACGTGAACCGCGAAGCGGAACTGGAGACGCCATCCCGCGTTGCCTGCAGCGATTTGATACTTCCAGTTAAGCCCTTTTGGTTTTTTGATAACATGAGCAACAGGGCGGGGAGTGAAACAACACTCCCCGCATAACCAATCGTGTTTAACCCGGGGTCTCGCGACCCCACATCGAATGATCGCCATGAAGTATTACCCCTCGACCACCCAATTCAACTGCGGAATTGATCTCCATGCCCGGCAGATGTACGTCTGCGTCATGGACCGGGACGTCCAGAAGCTCGTCCACACCAACATCCGGAACCATGACTTCGCTTACTTCCTCAAGCTCGTCGAGCCTTACCGCCACGACCTCACTGTTTGTTGTGAATGCATGTTCGGCTGGTACTGGCTGGCGGATGCCGGTCAGCCGCCGGGTGCGCGAGCGAAACGGCTCGGCCTTCGCCCCCGGCTCGTTTACCCTGCCAACGACATCACCTCGGAATGAAAAAGATTTGGAGTATCCGCCCCCAGGGCACGTCCGCAAAAAACTGGAGCCCCGACCTGATCGGGGCAGCCGTCATTTCATTTGAATGGATAGCCCAGGGGTTTACTGCTGTGAGTTTCTGGACCGCCCCGAACCGGCTCGCTCGCGATTTATCGGAGTTTGAGTTCGGGGCTGGAAGACCGGTTGTGGCGTCAGGTGCGCGGGCACAACGCTCTGACCGGCCCGATGGAGTCCGAATAGGCCTGTCCCGCCATAGCTTCTGAGCGACGGCGGATGTTTAGCCGGACTCCCTTGTCCGAGCTGCCAAAAGAAATTAAGTCGGCCTGCCCGCCGCAGCCTGGGGCGAAGGCGGGAGTTCCTGTTCTGAGGACGCTGAAACGGAAAGAAAAAACTTTCCGTAGGGAAATGCTTTTTTCTGTTGACCGTCCGGGCTTAATAGGTGTTACGCTTGTGAATGCAAATTGTGTTGCCGTCAGGATCGGAAATCATGGCCATATCGGTGACGACATAGCAGCAAAGTGCCATTTCGATGACTTTCAGCATGACGATGGTTGTTTGGGGTTGAACGCGCCGAGGTTTGGCTTTCCGGCCGCAAAACCCGGGACGCGCTTCAAAAGTTTTGCCGCCGACCGTTGCAGGCGATGCCGCAAACCGCGGCGGACGGGCCGCCAGTCGGCGACCTCGCGCACCATCTGTTCGCGCAGGGCGTCCCGCCGGCGTTTCGATTGCTCGTGTTGTTGGGCCAGTTCAATCATTTGCTTCTGCAATTCCACCAACCGACGATAAGGCGCAAGGTCGTCCGCGACCTTTTTCATCCCCGGATTTTCGTTTCTGCCCCGAAACATGCAGCTTAATTCTTCAAATTGTCTGTTTTCCCACAGCCTTCACCACCTTCTGCGCCGCATCCGCCATGGAATCGCCGGTGATGAGCGTGAGGCCGGATTGAGCCAAAGTTTTTTTGCCGGCAGCGACATTGTTGCCTTCCAGCCGGACGACCAGTGGTAATTTGAGATCGGTTTCCTTCACCGCCGCGACGATGCCGTTGGCGATGACGTTGCAATCCATGATGCCGCCGAAAATATTCACCAGGATGCCCTTCACGTTCGGGTCCTGTAGGATGATTTTGAACGCCGCCGTTACCTGTTCCTGGCTTGCGCCGCCGCCCACGTCGAGAAAATTCGCCGGCCGGCCGCCGAAATGCTGGATGATGTCCATCGTGGCCATCGCGAGCCCGGCGCCGTTGACGAGGCAGGCGATGTTGCCGTCGAGCTTGATGTAATTCAGGTTGAACGTGCTGGCCTCGATTTCCAGTGGTGCTTCCTCGTTCAAATCGCGCATCGCCTGGATGTCCAGGTGACGGTAAAGGCCGTTGTCATCCAGCGAAATTTTTGCGTCCAACGCCACGACGGTTTCCTTGCCGCCGGGCAGTTCGACCACGCACATCGGATTGATCTCCACGAGCGACGCGTCGCATTCCCACCAGGTGTTGAAAACGCCGGTGACGAATTTTGCGGCGGCGTTGAGCAAATCGCCCTTGAGACCAAGCCCCACGGCAATCTTGCGCGCCTGAAACGGCATGATGCCCACAGCGGGATCAATCCATTCCTTAAAAATCTTTTCCGGCGTTTTGGCGGCGACCTCCTCGATGTCCACGCCCCCCTCGGTGCTGGCCATCACGAGCGGACGGCCCACCGCGCGGTCGAGCAGCACGGCCAGATAAAATTCCCTTTTGATTTTCGCGCCGCTGGCAACGAGCAACGTCTGCACACGTCGGCCCTCTGCACCGGTCTGTTTGGTGACGAGCACGTTGCCGAGCATGTTCCTGGCGTGTGACACCGCCTCGTCCACCGACAACGCGACTTTCACGCCGCCTTGAAAACAAGTTTTGAATGTGCCTTTGCCACGTCCTCCGGCATGAATCTGCGATTTGACGACCACCCGCGCGCTGCCGCCGGCGATGATTTTTTCCGCCGCGGCACGGACTTCGTCAAGCGATGTGGCGGGGATTTCCAGCGGGACGGCGACGCCGTATTGGGCGAGCAATTGCTTGGCCTGATATTCGTGGATGTTCACTTCAAAATTGACCCGGCGCATTAAAAACGATTGTGACTGGAAATCAAACTTTTAACACAAGCGAAGTGTTGAGGGTTGAAAGTTGAGAGTTGAGGGTGTGGTGTGTGGTGTGGTGTCGGCGCTGTGCGCCGATGGGTTCGAATCACAGGCTCGATACTACAACGCATCCAATTCGGCAGCGGCTCCATCTCCCAGACCCTCAACCCTAGGGCGGTTCCAACTTTGATGTAGCGCAGACATTCTTGTCTGCGGGTTTGCGGGACATTCTTGTCCCGTGTTTCATCCTCACGAAAGAGGCGACTGGAAAGTCGCCTGAATCCCGCAATGCGGGACTGGAAAGCCTGCGCTACGTAATAACTGGAAATGCTCTAAACTCCCCGCGAGTTCTTCAAATCGGGCAGGGGAAAAATGTCACAATTCCAAGATCGGCCCTTTCCCATGCCGAACGTTGCAACGCCCCCGCTTTTTCAGTTGCCTTGGTTTCCCGTCCCCCATCACTTTCCCAGGACGGACATGGGTTTAAGGGCGGGGCTTGGCCGGTGTGGTCATCCGGAGAATCAAGTCGTTCAGTTCCTGCATGTGCGGTGGTTTGCTGACCACGGCGTCCACTTCCTGAGCGCTTCCTTCCTCATCGCTGATCGTGCCCCAGCCAGTCATCATGATGACGGGCGTGTTGGGGGATACGGCCTTGATCATCCGGGCCACCTGCTGGCCATCAATATCCGGCATGCCCAAATCGGTGATGACCACCTCGTAAGGCTGGTTTTCCAGCGTGGCGACGCGGAACAATTCCAACCCGTGTCTTCCACCGGAGGCCACCTTCACCCGATGCTCGAAGTGGGTGAGACAATCATTCAGGAAATCCCGGACCTGCGCGTCGTCATCAATGCACAGGATGTGCAGGGAGCGTTTCTTTTTGAGTTGGGGCAACGGGTCCCGACCGGGAGCGTCGGCGATTTTGAAGCCGCTGCCGTGGCGTGGCGGCAGGTCGCAGGTGGAAGACTCGTTCATATCATATTATAACCGGTTTGGTTGATTCGTGATTACGGTGCTTGTGCGGGGGCAAAACCGCGATAAAAACGGCTGGGATGACTCGACGCATCTGTGTCAACGAACGTGAACAGCCCGTTGGCATCGGTCCGATTCGTGCTAATGGCCGTCCAGTTATGCATGTCGAATGAGGTCTCGAGCACGTAATTCTGGCCGGGACTGCCGGACAGGGTAATGGCCGGACCATTCGGCGTGGCGGCGATTGAAACGGTGCTGGCGTCGGGAATGTTCACCGGGAGGGGGTTGGGGACGTTGCCTGAGAAATTGAAGTTAACGGGAAAGTCGCCGCCGGAACCCACCATGGTGACTGAGATCTGATTGATACTGCCATCGGCGTTGGTTCCGCCAGCCACAAAGCTGCCCAAGTTGAAGGAAACCAGTACCGGCTGCGCATCGGCGCCATTGATGGAGGGAATGCTGACCCCATACATGTACTGGCTGCCGTTCTCAAGGATCAGGTCCGCATAACCTTCGACCTCCCCTTCAAAGGTCGCGCTGCCGGTGGTGGTGTTGACCTGGTAAATATCCGTGCCACTGCCGTCGCCGGTATTGCTCAAATAGAGGTTGCCATCGGAGTCGAAACGGATGTTCTGCCAAAGGTTGCAGCCGTAAGGACTGCCAAAATCACCAATATACGATGTCTGCCCGGTGGTCGGATCAATGGTGTAAAGGCCGCTCTCGGACGCGCCGAACAACGCGCCGTTGTTCGGATTGAAAGCGATGGATTCAATGCCGGAGCCGCCCAGTGATGCCACTGGAGTGACGTCGCCGGTCGCGCTGTCAAACGTCACCAGGGACGCGCCATTGTTGGCCAGGCCATACAATGTCCCGTTCGGTGCGTAGGCGATGTCGTTGTAAAGCGTCGAGCCCAGATCGGAAATTTGGGTAAAATCGCCGTTCATCAGATTGATGATGCCGAAACCATTGTCGCCCGTGTTGAACTCTACGGCATAAACGTCATTCTGCGCCCGCGCCGACATGGCCAGACTGCCGACTGCCAGCAGGGTACCGACTAAAACCAACATCAATGATTTTTTCATAATTTTCTCCTTAATAATTCCAAATTTTGCATCAGGTCATCAATCCAACTGACTTGCCAAACCGTGCAAGTTATTTAACACAAGCGGGCAGAAACGTAATAAATAAGGGACACATTGCGGGATTTAAGGGGTGAATTGCGCTTGGTGAGGGGCGGAATACCGAAGGAAAATGAGGCCGGACGGCCAATCACGCCGGTCTGCCATTTTTACCGCGACGAAGCAGGAGCGTACCGAGAAATGGGACGGTGGTGGGTTGGGTGATGGGTTTTGGCGTCGGTCAGGAAAGCACACAATTCTCGCAATTCCAGTTCTGGTTGAGTGATTTGACGAGATAATCTACGGTGCAATCGCTGAATAAGTGTATGTTGCCGCTGGCGTGGACGAGGCAAATGTGTTAACGTGTCGCCGTTCCAATGAAAAACAAAGTCCAATCACTCACGAAAAACGGCCAAGCCAGCGAGCTGGTTCCAATTTTCAAGGAACTGGTATGGGTTCAGTGCAAGGAATACAGGTGCCTGGCCTATTTGGACGCGACCGGCAAATGGATAAACTTCTATACCGGGAAGAAATTAACAGATTTCGTCAAAATAATCGGATGAGGGCGTAAAGCCCCGTGGGGGCCACGCCCCTTTACGGGGTTGATCCGTCTTCGCCGGAGTTAATGCCGGCGCGCGCCAGGCTAAAGCAGAAAGCCGGTGTGAGTTGACCTAAATCGTCCTCGAAAAACCTTAACCGCAGAGACCGCAGAGAACGCGAAAGGTGGGGACGCACCGCCGGGGCGTCCGTTTTTGATTCGATGTTGAATGTTGAATGTTCGATGTTTCCCACTTCGTGAGGCTGAAAGTCTTTTACGCCGGTTTGCCGCGTAAGACAAAGTCTTTTACCCGGACTTATTTTTCGATGCCGAGCAATTCCACCTCGAAGATCAATACGCTGTTGGGCGGAATCGCCGGGGTGGGACTCTGGTCGCCGTAGGCCAGTCGGGCCGGGATGAACAACTGCCATTTGTCACCGACCTTCATCAGTTGCAAGGCCTCGGTCCATCCCGCGATGACGCCATTGACCGGAAAGAAGATGGGCTGGCCGCGCTGTATCGAACTGTCAAAGATCGTCCCGTCAATCAACGTGCCCTGGTAATGCACCTTGACCGTATCGGTCAGCTTGGGCGACTCGCCCGTGCCGGACTGGATGACCTTGTATTGCAGTCCGCTGGCCGTGGTTGTGACACCTTCCTTTTTGGCGTTCTCCGCGAGAAAGGTTGCACCGGGGTCGGAATTCGCGCTGGGATTTGTTTGCATGGTTGTCTTGTCGTTTTTGGCGCCACAACCGGCGAGCAAGCCGAGCGCGAGCGTCAGGATAAAAAATGATTTCATACGATTGCCAGATGCAGGGATTGTCCTGCGATGCGCGGAGAATCCGCGAACCCGGCCGCCAGGTCAATTCCCTTCTCCGACCCCTGGCCGCCCAAGCCGGCAGCAACTCGCAGCCGTGGTCGAAACAGCTGATTGGGTGGTGGGGTGAGCGTCCTCGCGAGCCGCGTCTTTTTGATATTGGAGCTGACCGGCAAGTCAGCCCTACCGTTGTTGATTTGTGGTAGGCGGCGTTGCTGCGCCGCCTTGTTTCTGCGGCAACCCGACCAGGCTGCGAACCAACCAGCCAATAATCGGTACCGGTTCGTTTATGGTGCCGGCCTTACGCTACGGGTTACACCCCATAGCGCCGGCAAGTTCCTCGGTTTACTCTCACCCCATGAATGACAAAAAACATTTCTTTAAAACTAACAAGATTGGATTCGTGTTGGGTGCCGTGCTTCTGGCAGCGCTGACCGAATGTGTGGTTAACGCTGATGCGCAGGGCGTCGGGATAACGGTGCAAGCTCCCGTAGTGGTGGTGGCGCCTCCCGTGGTGGTGGCGCCTGCAGTCGTGATACAAGACGACTACGTTTATTATCCCAACTATGGTGTCTATTACAACAGCCATCGGCACCAATATGCTTATTTGGAAGGCGGCGCGTGGGTCTTGGCGTCGGCACCGCAGGGTGTCTCGGTTGAAGTGCTGCTGGCTTCACCGTCAGTGAGGATGGATTTCCATGACTCCCCGGAAAAACATCACGCAGAGATGGTCCAGAAATATCCAAAAAATTGGAAGCCTTCCGCTGAGCATCAAGACCAGAAGGAAAATTCGAAGGATGCTGCGCAGGGTCGCGACAAAAAATAGCCGGGACAGACAGGGATGCCGCCCCATTGAGATTAAAAAACCTTCCGGCGTTTTAGCTTGGCAACTCCGGGCGCAACACGTCGGTTTTTGGGACTGACCGGCAGGTCAGCCCTGCCGTTTTTGGTCTATGGTAGGGCGGCGTTGCCGCGCCGCCGGTTCCACTTAAACTCTCAACGCCTTGTCTCGCCATAGCACAGCGACGGCGAATCAACCCTCAACTCTCAACCATTGTTCAGCCGCCAGGCAAGCCGAAGAAACCGCGCGTTCGAAGAAAAATGCCCGAGCCAATTGACGCGGCCCACTCACCAGAATACTACAATACTAGGAACCGACCCGAATGGCCCTTAGTTAA
>PLAY01000104.1 GCA_003134375.1 Limisphaerales bacterium
GCTTATTTGGGAAATATGGGTTTAATCCGAATATCATGCGCGACAACATGCACGACTGGGTCCTCGCCAATGAGAACATGGCCCGAGTGCTGGCGGCCAAGGGTTATCATTACCAGTTTGTTTTTGCCCGCAACGCCGGGCATGTGGACGGCCGGGTGAAACAACAAACGTTGGCTGAAGCTCTGGAATGGCTGTGGCACGATTATTAGCCCGTCGCAAAGTGAAACCAAATTGTCATAAACAAGTGATTGTCAATCACGGCACTATCAGTTACAAACCCCTTTAAGCACTGGACAAGAATCTTCTTCTATGAAAATAAAAACTGTCGCGGTCTCAATCGCCTGGGCCCTAATTCTCCTTGCCGGGCGAGCCCAAGCCCAAATCTACGATACCAACAACGTCATGGTTTCGACGTTCGCCGGCTATGGCATACCGGCCTATGTGGACGGCCAGGGTCTGCTAACGGCCTTTAACAATCCGTTGCAGATTGTTTCCGACACCGCCAGCAACCTGTATGTCTGGGATAACGGGAACCAAAGGATCCGAAAGATCACCCCCGACCGGACGGTCTCCACGTTTGCCGGCGGCGGCTCATATCTGGATGGTTACGGCACCAATGTTTCACTGGCCTGGGGCCAAGTCAGCGCGATGGCGATAGACCACGCCAATCAGCTTTGGGTGGTAATGGCCAACAGCTACTATGGCGGCGTTGTCTATCTGCTGACTATCAGCACCAATGGCTACACGTCCATCGTCAACGGAGGTTTGACCAGCCTGAGCTCTTCCAGCGGCATCTGTTTCGATTCTGCAAACAATCTTTACTATTCGGGCGGAAATCGGATCTACCGTTACAACCCCGGCACCGGAATCGCCGAACCTTTTGCCGGAAGTGGAATCTCGGGATATTTCGACGGACAGGGAATTCTCCTCACCGCCTTTTCCAACCCCACAACCCTGGCTTGTGATCAGGCCGACAATATTTACGTCTGGGATTCAGGTAACGGGCGGATTCGCCGGATTGATCAACTACAGAATGTGACGACCCTTGCTGGTAACGGTTATAATTATAGTTTGGTTGACGGTGTCGGCACCAATGCCACTTTTAACGTGATTAATTCCATGTTTTTCGACCATGCGGGTTATCTCTACATGGTTTGCGGCAGTTGCGTCCGCAAAATGGATGCCCAAACCAACGTGACCACCTTGGCGGGGAGTTTTTACTCCTCGGGCTATATGGATGGCCCGGGCAATATTGCACTGTTCAGTTCCGCAACCGGAGGTTGTTTTTCGCCGGGTATGGTTTTTGTCGCCGACAGCGGCAACAACCGGATTCGCAACATCACTTTTAACGAGCAGACACAATCCGTGGCCCCGGCGAACCTGCAGTTGAATACCTATCCCGGAGTGCAGATCACCGGCTCCATCGGGCGCACCTATCAAATTCAGTCCTCGCCCGACATGAACACTTGGAATACCGTGGCCACCGTGCTGCTCAACTCCAGTCCCTACCTGTGGATTGACCAGAACCCGGTTGCCGGAAATAAATTCTACCGCGCCGTGATGCTGCCTTAAATGTTGGGGAAAATCGGTTGACGCTTCCCCGGGATAACCGCGGGCGAGTCCATCCCGTTGGGATTCGCGGACGAAGCGCCAGCCCCAGCGGGGCGACATCTTTGTAGAATCCGCGATGAAAATGAATTCAAGCTCCGTCAGGAGCGGAATATGCCGCCCCGCCTGCCGCGCCGGAATAACCTGCCGCGTCGTAGCGCAGCGAAGACGGGAATGAAGGCGGGACGGGGCTGGCTTGCCGCGCCGTAGTCGGACGAAGGCGGGGGAATTTTGTGGCGCGGGTGGCTACAAAGATTTCGCTCCGGACGGAGCTGCGAACCGGCACGACAAAATGAAATGAAGGCGGAAGCGCGGGCAAACCGGGCGACGGTGGAAAAAATTAAGCGCGAACTAAAAACGTGCGGAATCAGGCACAAGAACCATTGGCACGTGAATTATGAAAATCGAAAACTATTGCTCGTCTTCCGGCTCACCCTCCTCGGCTGTCCAATCTTCATAGACCTCATCGTAATCGCTTAACTCGGACCCGCAACCTTGACAAGTTGCACGTAATCCAACGAGTTCAAAATTACACCATTCGACACCCGGAAACGGATTCAATTCTTCGCCCCCGCCAGTTCCTCCTCAAAATCCACGATCTCTTTGATCTGCACCAGGAACGAAGTTGGTTGAGAGTTCATGGCTGAGGGTTGAGCGTCAGCGCTTTCTGGCCTTGCGTTTGCGGGCAGCGCGGTAAGACGTGAGGGTGATGCACTGGTCGGCGGCAATTTCCGCGTGCGCGCGGTCGTGCAAGATGTCAAGCGCATGCAAAGTGGTTTCAGCCGGAACCGCAGGCCGGTAAATCTTCGCGCCGGATTCTTTCTGTTTGCGCTGGTAATAGGCGACTTGTTTCCGTGGGTCGTAACCAAACTGTTTGGCAATTTGGCGGCGAATCTCCCAGATTTCTTCCAGCGTCTCGTCAGGTTTCGCTTTCATAATCTTTCTCCAGCAATTCTAGCGGCGTCACCAAAAACGGCGTGCGCAGACCCAACAACGCATTGACGCGCCGGATGTGCCCCGTCTTGTTGGCATTGGCCAGATGCTTGCAGTTCCACGTTACCAGCATATCACAGTTGTAAAACGAGGCGAGCGCAAGATGATCGGCGTCGCCAATGGCTTCAACCGGCATGAGCTTGTGCTGGAGATAAATTACGGCGATCTCGGCCACTTCGGCGGTATAATCCAATTTCTCCAGAGCGTTTACGAGTGCCAGCGATTCCTTGCGGCGCGACTCCTCAGGAATTCGTTCCAACTCTTCGATAACGACGGAGGATATCACCAACTGTTGGTCAGGTTTGGGCTTTTCCCACCATTCGCGAGTCCATTGACGCCGGACTTCAATAACCATTTCTTTCCGCCTTTCGGAATAGAAACTAGGAATCGTCGTTTCGACGTAGATGAGTGTGTTCATCGCCTAATTCTTCGCCCCCGCCAATTCCTCCTCAAAATCCACGATCTCCTTGATTTGCACCAGGAACCAACGGTCAATTTTCGTGAGGTTGAAAATCTCGTCAATGGTGAAGCCGGCGCGGAGGGCATGGCGGATGAAGAAGATGCGTTCGGCATTGGGCACGCTCAGTTTGCGGCTGATGACGTCGCGTGGGAGGATGTCGCGGTCGCCATAGACTTCGGTGCCGATGCGCCAGGGCTTGCCGTCGCCGCCCAGGCCGCTGCGGCCAATCTCCAGCGAGCGCAGGCATTTTTGCAGGCTTTCCTTGAACGTGCGCCCGATGCTCATGGCTTCGCCCACGCTCTTCATCTGCGTGGTGAGCGTCGGGTCGGCCTGCGCGAATTTCTCGAAGGCGAAGCGCGGCACCTTCACCACCACGTAGTCAATCGTCGGCTCAAAGCTCGCGGGCGTTTCACGCGTGATGTCGTTCTTGATTTCGTCGAGCAGGTAGCCAACGGCGAGCTTGGCGGCGATTTTGGCGATGGGAAAGCCGGTGGCCTTGGACGCGAGCGCGGAGCTGCGGCTCACACGCGGGTTCATCTCGATGATGACCATGCGACCGTTGTCAGGATTCACGGCGAACTGGATGTTTGAGCCTCCGGTCTCGACGCCCACGGCGCGGATCACGGCAAAACTCTGGTCGCGCATGATCTGGAATTCCTTGTCCGTCAGCGTCTGAATGGGCGCCACGGTGATGGAATCGCCGGTATGCACGCCCATCGGGTCGAAATTTTCGATGGAGCAGATGATGACGCAGTTGTCGGCCTTGTCGCGCATGACCTCCATTTCAAATTCCTTCCAGCCGAGCAGTGATTCCTCAATGAGAATTTCGCTGACGGGTGAGAGGTCCAGGCCGCGCTTGGCGAGTTCGTCGAATTCATCGCGGTTGTAGGCGATGCCCCCGCCGGTGCCGCCGAGCGTGAACGCCGGCCGGATGATGACGGGAAAACGCCCGATTTTTTCCGTCACGGCGCGGGCTTCGTCCAGATTGTGCGCCGTGCCGGAAATCGGAACGTCAAGGCCGATGGACAGCATCAAATCCTTGAAGACTTGGCGGTCTTCGCCCTTCTGGATGGCTTCGGCTTTGGCCCCGATCATTTCTATGCCGTATTTTTCTAGAACTCCACTTTTGTGCAAGGCCATGGCGGTATTGAGCGCGGTCTGGCCGCCAAGCGTCGGCAGCAGAACGAGTTTGCCTTTCGCGCCGAGCTTTTTCATCTCCGCCTTCTCGCGCACGATGATTTTTTCGACGCACTCGGGCGTGATAGGCTCGATGTAAGTGCGGTCGGCAAACTCCGGGTCGGTCATGATGGTGGCCGGGTTGGAGTTGACGAGGATGACGCGGAACCCCTCCTCCTTGAGCGCCTTGCAAGCCTGGGTGCCGGAATAATCGAACTCGCACGCCTGGCCGATGATGATCGGTCCGGCGCCGATGATGAGGACACTGTGAATGTCAGTGTGCTTGGGCATGGTTCAAACGGCCACAGATTGAACACGGAGAGGGCGGCGATTGAAAGGCAAATTGTGCGATTCATAGCAGCACGGGCGCATCCAGACACCGTTCTTGAACAGGCAAACCTGGGTTGGTAGAAACGGGCGACTGGAAAGCTGCGACGTAGCGTGAACATTCCTGTCCGCGGGTTCGGGCGACTTTCCAGTCCCCTGTCAAGAGCGGTGTCGAATTGCACCCACAGTTACCCGGGGGCGTGGCGCGGATCGCATCTTTGTGCAGCGGTTGCATCACACATTGTCCCGGACCGGCTGCGTCCGGCACAGCCTTGTCATCATTTCTCAATCCTTGCACCAGCGGCCAACCAATGGTATTATCTAGTAACTTTTCCACACAAAGTTGTTTAACAGATGAAAAATACTTCTCGGCGCCTGCGCGGACTCCTCCTGCTTTCACTTTTTACCGGCCTCGTTGCCAGTGGCCAGATCCGCATCACCGAATTCATGGCCAGCAACACGAGCACGCTCGTGGATGAGGACGGGGATTCCTCGGACTGGATTGAAATCCAGAACACGTCGAGCAACAGCGTCAATCTGCTCAATTGGGCGTTGACCGACAGCGCGGGCAATCCGGGCGAATGGCGTTTCCCGGCCACCAACATTCCGCCCAAATCTTTTATGGTCGTCTTTGCCTCCGGCAAAAACCGCGCCACGCCTGGTCAAGAATTGCATACGAACTTCAAACTTTCCGCCGCCGGCGAATATCTGGCGTTGTTCGGACCGGACGGCTCGGTGGCCACGGAAATTTCGCCGCAGTTTCCACCGCAGTTCCCGGACGTTTCCTACGGCATCGGCATGCAGTTCACCACGACCACACTGGTGGCGACAAACGCGGCGATCCATTATTTGATTCCGACGGATTCGTCAGTGGACGGGATCTGGACACAGATGAGTTTCAACGATTCAAGCTGGCAGATTGGAACCAACGGCATCGGCTACGAAACCGGCATCGCCGACCCGCAGGAGGAACCGTTCGCGACCAAGGTGCTGGCGACCCAGCCGGTTGCCTACTGGCGGCTGAATGAAACCAGCGGCGTATCAGCGATCAATGCGGGATCGGACGGCGTGGAAGACGTGGGCGGTTATATTGGCAACATCGTTTTGGGCCAGGCCGGACCGCGTCCGCCGCAGTTTCCGACGTTCGAGACCAGCAATTTTGCGCCGACTTTTGACGGCACGAGCGCCTACGTCAACGGGCCGTATGAACTGATGAATGATCTGCCGGCGTTCACGATTGCCGGCTGGATTTGTCCGACCGCCACGCAAAACAGCCTCACGGGATTGTTCGGCCAGATCGGCACGGTGGAACTCGGTTTCAACACACCATCAACCATCCAAATATGGACGCCCGCCGGTTCGGTGTCTGCCACTTATCCCTACGCCACCAACACCTGGCATTACATCACGGCCGTCGGTGGCAACGGCCAGCTGGCGCTTTATTTCGACGGGACGCTGGCGGGCAGCACGACGATTTCGGCGGCGAATTTCGGCGAGTCGGAATACGATTTTAACATCGGCGGCGGCGGCGTTTTTAACACCAGCGGGAATTATTTCAAAGGACAGATTGACGAAGTCGCCGTCTGGTTCCGCGCGCTGGCGACGAACGAAATCACCGCGCTGCTGGCCTCCAATGCCGACCAGGTCAGCTACACGAATTACATCAATACCGACATGCTGGCGGAAATGTATGGCTCGAATGCCACCGCGTATGTCCGCCTGCCGTTCACGATTTCCGATACCAATGCGTTCAATGGTTTGCAATTGCTCATGCGCTATGACGACGGCTTTGCCGCGTTTCTCAACGGTCATTTGATCGCAAGTGCCAATGCGCCCGGCGGAATCCCGACGGTGCCGACCCTCACGGATTTGGGCACCACGGCTCCAGCGCCCGGATCATACGATGTGTCCCAGTTGCTCACTTCCGGACAAGCGAACAAGCCTGACGGTTTGAACTACTACGACAACAATCAATCCTACTTCGGCACCGGCGAGCCGGGCCAGACATTTACAGCCCCCAGCGGCTCGTCCGGATACCTGTTGAATTCATTGGCCATCAAAACCGGCGGCGGCTCCTCTTCAGGAACCGGCACGCCACAAAATTATGCGCTGCATATTTATTCCGTGAGCGGCAGCACGGCGACGTTGCTGGCGACGTATAACGCGACGGATTTTACCTTTGCGGATGGCGATTGGTTGCAGTGGGGTGGTTTAAACCTGTCCCTTTCAGCCAATGCCGTTTATGCCTATTCATTCGGAAAGGCTTCTGAAAATGTTTACGGATGGGAACAGCTTGGAAATGCCATTGGCAATCTTTATTCAGGCGGCCAGTTGGGCCTGATGCCCGTTACCGGTGGGACGATTACTTTCGGCAGCGGTAACTATGATGCCGTTTTTGATGTCGGGTTGATTTTGCCCGCCTCGCTCGCGTGGAATTCCACCGCCTCGCAGCGGCATCTTGATCCGCAGGCGGTGCAATGGGCGGCCTTCGATGTCAGCGCGGCGCGACAGTGGCTGCAAACGGGCAACAACGTGCTGGCAATCCAGGCGTTGAACATCGCCGCGACCAACACGGATTTTTTGATGCAGGCGCAACTGCTCGGCCTGAGCGTTACCGGCACCAACACCGGCTGGAGATATTTCACCGGCCCGACACCGGGCGCGCCGAACGGGACGAGCACAACCGATTTCGGTCCGATCATGTCCGGCGCCGCTCATTCGCCCAACGTGCCGGCGGCGGGCGGCGCGCTCACCGTCACGGCGCAGGCGGTCCCGGGCTTCAACCCCATTGCCAATGTCACGCTGCATTACTGCGTGATGTTCAACTCCGAAGTATCCGTGCCGATGAGCCTTTCCAACCCCAACGGCACCTGGACCGGCACCATTCCCGGCGGCGTCGCGACAGCCGGACAATTGCTCCGTTACTACGTCACCGCCGTGGACACCGCCGGCTATGCTTCCCGCTGGCCGTTTTTCGCCAACCCGACCGATTCGCAGCAGTATTTCGGAACCGTCGTGGCCGATCCTTCCATCCAGTCGCAACTGCCCGTCGCTTGTCTGTTCATCCAAAACCCGACCGCCGCCGACAATCAGACCGGCACGCCGGCCTCGCTGTTTTATTTGAATGAACTTTACGACAACCTTAACATCTATGTTCACGGCCAGTCCTCCGTCGGCTGGCCGAAGAAAAGCCACAACCTGGATTTTCCCAAGGACCACCAGTTTCTTTACGCGCCCAATGGCGTACGCGAAAAGAAGGTCATTTTCATCAGCAATTACGGCGACAAGGCGCGGATGTGCACCACGCTGACTTACGCGACGGCCACCCTATCCGGCGGCGTGAGCATGTTCTCCTTCCCGATCCGCATCCAGCTCAACGGCTCGTTCTGGGGCATCGAAGACATGGTGGAACATGGCGATGACGTGTGGCTCGACCGCATCGGCCTCGACGGCAATGGCGCGCTTTACAAAATGTATAACAGCCTGACCAGCGCGTCCGGCAACGAAAAGAAAACGCGCACCGACGAAGGCACGGATGACCTGACCGCGCTGATTAACAGCCTGGACGAATCCATTTCGCTGACCAACCGCGTGCTGTACGCCTACGACAATCTCGATCTGCCGCAGACCGCCAGTTATTTCGCGGACATGGCCCTTGCCAGCAGCCAGGATGTGTCCGCCAAAAACTATTACCTTTACCGCGACAGCGACGGCACCGGCGAATGGGCGATCACCCCGTGGGACGTGGACCTGACCTGGGGCCGGAACTGGATTGACGCCTACGGCTATTTCACCGACACACTCTACACCAACAACGTGCTGAGTTTCGACAATCCCGCACAGCAATACAAACCCGCCAACCGCCTGTTTGACTTGTTTTTCGGCTACAGCGATTTCCGCCAGATGTATCTGCGCCGGCTGCGCACGCTGATGGACACCATTCTCATGCCACCGGGCACGCCCACCAACGCGCTCGTCATCGAGCCGCTCATCCGTCAATACGAAAGCAAGATGAATCCACCGGGCATCTCGCCCTCCGACACCGCGCTGGATTACACGGCCTGGGGTCCCTGGTGGGGCAACACCACCTACAGCATTTTCCCGAATTTCGCCGAACAGATCATTTCCGTCCACCTGACGGGCCGCCGGAATTTCCTCTACAGCACCAACGCCACGCTCAACGGCGATTTCATCCCGGCGGCGCAACCGACCAATGCTGTAATTTTGATCGGTTCCTGGGATTACAATCCGGTCAGCGGAAACCAGAACGAACAATACGTCGAACTGCGCAACACGAATTCCTATCCGGTGGACGTTTCCAACTGGCGGCTCACCGGCGGCATTGAATTCACGATGCGTCCCGGCACCGTCATTCCCGCCGGAAAATCGCTTTATCTCGCCGCCAACGTGAACGCCTTCCGCAACCGCGCGGCCAGTCCGCACGCCGGCCAGGGCCTGTTTGTGCAGGGAGCGTATGGCGGTTTTCTCAGCACACAGGGCAACACGCCGTTGATCCTGGAAAATGACCAGGGCGCGCTCGTCAACCAAAACAGCTATGCCGGAAATTCGTCCGCGTCACCGTTCGTTGCCGGAAATCTCGCGGTGTTCCGCGTCGGCGACGGCTCGGAATCGCTGAGCAGTCACGGCAATCCCATTTTCATTGATCAATTTACGACCAACGGCACGCTCGTCGGCAGCATCGCCATTCCCGACAACGCCACCAACGCCCTGCTCATCAGCGGCAACGCGACGTCCGAAGGCGCGCTGGGCCGCTCGCCGGACGGCCGGTTGCTCATCTTCGCGGGCTACAACATCGCGTTTACCAACAGCACCTCGTCGCTCCCAGGTTCCAGTTCCACCAATGTTCCGCGGGTGCTGGGCATCGTTGACGTGAACGGCGCCTTTGCGCTTGTCGGGGTGACGACCAATCAATACAGCGGCAACAACATTCGTTCCGGCACGACCGATGGCCGTGGGAATTACTGGGGCGCGGGAGCGAACAGCGCAAACAACGGAACATTTTATTTCGGCAGCGGCCCGGCCAGCACCATCCAAAGCACCGTCGCAAACTCCATTGTCATTCAGGACCTCGGTGGAAATCTTTATTTCAGCACGGCCAAAACCACGCCCGGCATCTGGAAAATCCCCGGCACGCCGGTGGTTCCGGCCACATCGGCCGTGTTTCTGGGCACCGGTGGCAGTCCATATGCGTTTGCGTTCAATTCCGATTTCACCACCGCGTATGTCGCGGACGACACGCTCACGGGCAAAGGCGGGGTGCAGCGCTGGGATTTCAACGGCAGCACGTGGGCCATGAGTTACGCCTTCGCTGGCATCACCAACATCGGCGCGCACGGGGTCGCGGTGGATTTTAGCGGCGCGCATCCGGTCATTTACGCCACGACCGCCGAAGCCACGAGCGACCGGCTGGTTTCCATCACCGACACCGGCGCGACGGCAACGGCGACCACACTCGCCACCGCCGGAGTCAACCAATTGTTCCGCGGCCTGAGCCTCGCACCGAATGCGGGACTCGCGCCACAATTCTTCAACGCAGCCACCGCCACCAATGGATTTGCCCTGAGCTGGACCGCTTTGTTGAACCGCAATTACACTGTTCAATACAACGGCAATCTGAACACCACGAACTGGCTGACACTCACCAACCTCACCGTGGCCACGCCGGTGATGACGGTGATTGACCCGGCGTCCATCAACACCAACCGGTTCTACCGGGTCGTTTTGAATCCTTGATCACCGCCGGTTTCGACCTTGTGGTCGGCTCCAGCCTTGCGGGTCTGGGTACCGGGATAATCGAACTCACAAGCCTGACCGATGATGAAGACGCTGTGAATGTCAGTGCGCCTGGGCATGTTTTGCGACCACGGATTGACACGGATTATGCGGGAAATGAAAGGGGGAAGCTGCCCGTAGCGGCGTCTCGGCAGAGCGCGCTGATCGTTCGATGAGTTTGCGGCACTCTGCCGGGTTGCCGCTACATCTGAATCAGCGCTGCGCCTCGCCGGTCATGGGCACGAAGCGCACAGGCAGCACGGCGTGCTGCTCCAACTGTTCTCCTTGCTTGTGGAGCAACACCAGTTCCTGGTCTCCCATGGGCCCGACGGGAATCATCATCCGCCCGCCGTCCCGGAGCTGTTTGACGAGCGGCGGCGGCACTTTTTCCGGAGCGCAGGTGACGATGATCGCGTCGAATGGCGCAGCTTCCGGCCAGCCCTGGCAACCATCACCGGCGCGCACGTGGATATTCGTGTAACCGAGCCGTTTCAGGTCAGCCTCGGCGCGTTGGGCGAGCGGCTCGATGATTTCGATGGTATAAACCTCCGCCACAAGCTGGGCGAGTACCGCGGCCTGGTAACCCGAACCGGTCCCGATTTCCAACACGCGATCGGTCGGCTGGGGATCCAATTGCTCGGTCATGAAGGCAACGATGTAAGGTTGAGAAATGGTCTGGCCATAACCGATGGGCAGCGCGCTGTCCTCGTAAGCCTGGGGCTGGAGTTCCGCCGGGACGAATTCGTGGCGGGGGACCTTGCCCAGGGCGGCCAACACGCGCGCATTGGTGATGCCACGCCCGGAACCTGACAATTGTTCCTGCACCATGCGCCGGCGCCCGGCGGCGAAATGGTTCTCCTCACCCGCCGGGGTGGCGTCGGTCTGTCCGCGTCCTTCCCGGGGCAGGATTGACAGCGCCCTGAGAATGGGCACCGCAATGTTCTTCACAAGCCCAAGGTAATCCCATTTGCCGGCACCCGCCACAGTCAAAATGACAGGGTGCCGGTCGAAGATGATTGTCACCAACACGGCCGCGGAAAAACGAATTATTGTAGCCCGACCGTTTTCATTGGGTAATTTCCAACCGGATCTGATCCCGGAAATCCTGGGTCAGGCTCAATCCTGCCGGTGCGGTTTTCAAGAAGACAACCCCCTCCAGTCGCCTCATTTCCGGGAGCACCGCTTCCAAGTCGAGCCAGTCCAGTTTCTGCCGGATTTCGTCAAACGAAACCTTGCCGGGCCGCGACGTCAAGACCCATAACACCGCGGCACAACTGTGAACGTCCATTTGCTTCCAACGCCGCGCTTCGCCAAATGAACGCATGGCCCAGTCCAGGAGCCCTTGTCATTACCCACATTTTTTTGGAGTTGGATTCTGTTTATTAATTTGCAATGAATTGCCGCTGTTAAGTTTAACGGGTTGATTTGACTTTTGGTTCCTCGCCGACAGAGGTCATGAATCAAACCGTGTTGGCGCCTGCCCAGTGGGCGCAAATGGAATTTGCGCTGGTCCGACTGGGGGACCAGCGTCGCACCCAACGTCTGGTGAAGATTGCCACTCGTCTGGCTCAAAGTCCCGGCGGCACCCGGCCACAAGCCATGCCGCAATGGGGAGAACTAGGGCGGTTCCAACTTTGATGTAGCGCAGACATTCTTGTCTGCGGGTTTGCGGGACATTCTTGTCCCGTGTTTCATCCTCACGAAAGAGGCGACTGGAAAGTCGCCTGAATCCCGCAATGCGGGACTGGAAAGCCTGCGCTACGTAATAACTGGAAATGCTCTAAAGGCTGCCTGCCGCTTTTTCAGCCAGCCTGGGAACACCTGTGAACAGATGCTAAAACCGCACTGGGAACGGACATCGGCGGCGGGTCTTGAACCCGGGGAGTATCTGCTCATTGAGGACACGACCCTGCTGGATTACCCGTTGCATAATGCGGCGGAGGAACTGGGGATTTGGCAAGCCAAAGGCGGGCTGGACCCAAGGCACCTTTTGGGTGGCGGTGGCACGACTGGGAGGGTTTATCGGGCGCAAAAGTGACGGTATGCCGGGCTGGCAAACTATCTGGCGTGGGTGGCAGAGATTGATGTGGATGAGTGAAGGCTTGGAAAACTTCAAACAACTCCAAAAAAATGTGGGTAATGACAAGGCGTTCAAACGCCGGGCTATTTTCGATTGTTCCTTCGGAACAGAACGCCTGCACAAAAATTGAGATGCGCCCATCGAGATGAAAAAACTGAAATGGACTTGCCATTGTCCGGTCGGGCCGCCATATTGCATTTCAAATTCAAGACTGATTTTATGGCTGACGCGGCAAATCGCTATCCCGAAAACGTCCCGGGCAAATACTACGTGGACAACCAGTGCATTGATTGCGACCTGTGTCGCGAGACGGCGCCGGATAATTTCAAACGCAACGACGACGGCGGATACTCGTTTGTTTACAAACAGCCGGCATCGCCGGAGGAAGAAGGACGTTGCAAGGAAGCCAAGGAGGGCTGTCCGGTCGAGGCCATCGGCGACAACGGCGCCTAGTTGTCGCTTACGCGGCCGTGGTGATGCCGGAGTCCCCCGGCAATGAAACGCGGACGACCCCGGGCTGGCCGGCCTGGGGCGGGACAATTTCCAGCTTGCCATGGTGCGTCTCGATGATTTTCCGGCTGACGGTCAATCCCAAACCCAAACCCACGTTGCGCGTGGTGAAAAACGGCGCGGGCGCTTTTTGCGCGGCCTCAGCAGTAAAGCCGGCCCCGTTGTCCTGAACTTCAATCTGAACGTCCGGCGCGCCGCCGCGATTGGCATCGGTGTGCAACGTGACGCCGATTTTCGGCTCCTTGGGATTCGCCTGAAGCGCATTGAGCATGATTTCAGCCAGCGCGTGTTTGAGCGCGGCGCGGTCGCCGGTAATGACCACGGGCTGGCCGCCCGTTTCAAATTGCAGTCTGCCGGCATCGGCGGACTGATGTTTGCGCGCTTCCTGGTAGGCCTCCTCAATCAATTTTCCGACGGTGAAAGTCTCCTGTTCGATGTGCCCTTCGCGCGCGAGAAAACGCATTTGATTGATCAACCGCGTGACGCGCTTGACGCCGTCGGCGAGGGCCTGGTCGAGTGATTCGCGGAATTCCCGGTCCCGGTATTTCTCCGCGAGCAACTGCTGGTGCGTGGCCAGCGGCACGAGCGCGTTGCCGATTTCGTGCGCGAGCCGGTCGGCCATGGATTTGATGAGGCGCAGGTTGGCGGCCTCGACTTCCAGCCGGCGCAACTGTTCGGTCTGGGTGAGATCATCGGCGGTCAGCAAGGCGGAAATGGGCACGGTGGAATTTCCCTGCCGGAACGGCACGACACTGACGCTGTAAACCGTGCCCGGCGAATTGTCCGGTTCGTAGCGATAAGGGCCCGTCGCCGCGCCGGTTTTCAGGACCTGGTAGATTTTCGCGCCGAGCACCTGCGGCAGGTCGCTGAATTCGAGTTCGCCGGTGCGTTTGTTTTTCTGGCCGAAGTGGCGGCGCGCGGCCTTGTTTGCGTGGAGCACCTTCAGGTCGCGTCCGACGACGATGCATGCGCTGCTGAGTTCGCGCAGCACGTCGGTCATCATCTCATTGTTGCCGGCCAGCCGGTCATGCAGTTCGATGTTGCAGAGGGCGAGGCCGACTTGTTCCAGCAGATGGAAAATGAGTTCCAGTTCGACGTTGACCAGCGGTTCGCCGGTGATGCGCACGTCGAAAACGGCCACGCCGGCAATCGTGTCCCGGGCGGGAATGGGCACGGCGACCTGCGCGCCGAGTAATTCAAATTCCTTTTGCGTTTCGACGTCGGCGCGCGCCTCGTCGCTGTCACGGCGGAGAATCCGGCCGAGCCGGGAAAGCTGGCCGCCGATGCCGGAATCGAGCGAGAGTCCCAGATGTTCGAGCAAACCCGGCGAAAGGCCGATGGCAGCGACGGCACGCAAACGGCGCCGGTCCTCCGGCAAGGATGTGTCCGTGAGCGGCGAAGGACGATTCAAGAAAATGGCGGCGCGGTTGATGCTGAGAATTTCGCGGAGGAACAACAGGAATTGTTTCAACATCGCCTCGGCGTCCAGCGAATGGGTGAGAATGGACGAGAAATCGCTCAGCACATCAAGCGTTTGTGACGCGCTGATGACGCGGGTGGGCGACGGTTCGGGCGTTTGGAAAGACGGGCTTCGCGCCGGCATTGGCACGGGCGGCGGAAACGTTTGCGCGGGGCGCCGGGTTGCCGGCGCATTCCACAAACGTTCCAACAACGAATTCAAAAGCCGGCTGCGAACGGGTTTGGCCAGTACGTGGGTGACCCCGCGCAAAAAAGCCTCCTCCTCCCACTCGGATTGGATGTTGGCCGTGTAAGCGATGAGGGGGGATTTGGCGTCGCGGCGGCGGAGGCATTCGATGACCCAGACGCTTTCGACGCCCATCAAATCCACGTCGAGAATGCAGGCGTCGGCCAGTCCATGCACGAGCAGCGGTTCGGCTTCCTCAACATTGAGGCGATGAACGATCCGGTGCTGTTCCGGATTCAGACTCGCGCGAATGGTTTCGGCGAAATCCGGATGAGGAGACAATACCAAAATGGTTTTCATCGCACTTCCAAGAAAAGCTGCCCGTACTCGGTTGCCACTTCTGGGCGTGTATAATCCACAATTCAAGCCCAAAGGTCAATGGAATCTTGAAGCAATGAATGTGATTTTTTGGCGTAAAACCGGAAAATCAACCGCTGGCGAGCAGTTTTTCCCAAAGATTTTCGTTCAGCAGCGCTTTTTTGAGGAACTCCGTGTCATCCGGCGATGAAACGACCGGTTCGGGTTTGAGGGGCAGGCGAAGGGTGAACTTCGTGCCGTGGCCGGGCCGGCTGTCGGCCTCAATTTTGCCGCCGTGATGGTGGACGATGAAAAAGCAGGCAATCAGATTAATGCCGTATTCGGACGGCACGCTGTCACTCACGACAAACGGATCGAAGATGACACTCAACGCCTCCGGCGGCAAACCGGGGCCGTTGTCGTTGAGGTGGACGACGATTTCAGGTTTGCCGCCGTTCGAGGATAGTTCGGCGGCCAGGGTGACGCGGCTGCCGGCGGGCAGCATGTCCAGTTCGTCCTTCAGCAATAATTCAAACAGCCGGCAAAATTTAGGCCGGTCCACATGCAACGCGGGCAGCGAATCGGGAATCTTGTTTTCAATTTCGATCCGCCGGGCGGCGAATTGGTCCCGGAACGGGGCCAGCGCCGCGCTGACGGCCTGGTGCAGCAGCACCTCGTCGGCGAATTGCGACGAGGCATTGTTTTCCGACGCGGTCCAAAGGTCCTTGAGCAGGCCGTTGATTTTTTCAATCTGCGACTGGACGTTCTGGTGATACTCCTTCCAAAATTCGGGGTTGCGCAGGCTGTTCAAATCCTTTTTTTCCTCGGCCATCTTCCCGGGCGCGAGGTCGAGAAAGGTTTTTACCGCGACGAGCGAGTTGCGGATGTGATGGCTCAAGCCGGCGGCCAGCAGGCCGAGGCTCACGATGCGGTCGGCGATCATCATGTTGCGCAACACGGACATTTTTTCACGGAGCAACTGGTCGCGTTCGGTCTGCACCAGGAAAAATTCCAGGCCCTGCTTGAGCGTGAGCTCGAGTTGCGGCGGGTCCCACGGTTTGGTGACGTATTTGTAAATCGCGCCGCTGTTGACGGCGGCGATGGCGGCGTCCATGTCGGCATAAGCCGTGACCAGCAGGCGCAAAACCTGCGGGCGCAATTGCCGCGCCTGCCCCAAAAGCCAGACGCCTTTTTCGCCGGGCATCCGCTGGTCGGTCAGCAGCAGGCCGATCTCGTCGGCGTGCTGTTCGAACAGCTTGAAGCCGTCCTGGGCATTGGCCGCCGTCAAAATCCGGAACTGGTCCGCAAAGGCGCGCGTGAAGTATTTTAAAGACTTCTCCTCGTCATCCACGTAGAGGATGGCGAATTTTTTATAGTTGTAGAGATTTTCCATGTCCGGCTTTCAGTTGGTCGCCTGATTTGTCCTGACGGGGAATTCCAGCGTAAATTCACAGAATTTTCCCGGCTCCGTTTTCACCGAAATCTTTCCCCCGGACTCCTGCACGATGCGGTAGCAGATGCTCAACCCCAGCCCCATGCCTGCGCCCACGTCTTTCGTGGTGAAGAAAGGGTCGAAAATCTTGCCCACATCGGCCGGGGCGATGCCCGGCCCGTTGTCGCGAACCGACAAAATGCTGCTGCCGTTCGCAATCCGCCCTTCAATCCGGATGGCCGGCTTTTCATCCTGGAACGGCTTTGTTTTCAACGCATCGAGCGAATTTTGCAGCAGGTTCGTGACCAGGTGGATCAATTTGTTCTTGTTCGCCCAGATGGTCTGATGTTCGGCAAACCTTTGGTCAATCTGCACCTTGTCCTTGCACTCGTTGCTCAGGAACCGCAGCGCCGAGGCCACCACCTCCGCCACCGCCACCTGGTCCCGGCTCTCGGTTTCGGGATGCGTGAACATCCGCAAATCCGAGACGATGGTTTGCACCCGCTTGAGCCCCTCTTCGACATCGGTGAGGATCTCGGTATAATCTGCCTGTTGCTCCGGGGCAAGGAACTGGCTTTTTTTGCGCAGGGTAAACAGGCCGGTCGTGGCGAAGTTCAGCGGATTGTTGATTTCGTGGATGATGCCCGCGCTCATGCGGCCGAGCGACGCCAGCTTCTCGGTCTGCACCAGTTGCATCTCGTTTTCCTTGAGTTGTTGGAGGCTCGCTTCCAGCGCCTTGCGGCTCTTGTCCAGTTCGTAACGCAGCGTGAATTCGCTGAGTCGCAGCCGGTAAAAAAAGTGGTTGCCCACGATGACGATGATGCCGGTCAGTGCCAGGAAATAAAGATTGTTGGCCAGATTGTTGAAAAATTCTTCGGAAGTCGGCTTCAGCCAATGGAAACCGCAGGCGGCCAGATACATCAGGATGATGGCGCCCACACAAAACGTTGACTCCCAGATGTCCCAGCGCACCACGACGCTCACGGCGAGCAGGATCAAATTAAGCGCCGCATAATAATTCGAGGTCGCGCCCGTCAAGGGTCCTTGCGCCGCGGCAATGATCCAGCACATGAAGAATCCGGGGAGGAGGGCGATGGGAATGCCCACCACACGATAATGTTTTTTTCCCAACTCGGTGGTGTGCAAATACCAGAGGCCGACCGCCAGAACGGAACAGAGGATCCGCAGTTCGAGAAAATACCAGCGTTGCGGGTGGTAAACCAGCCAGTCCATGACCGAGCCGAGCGGCATCAAAATCACCACCAGCACCGACGCGACTTTGCCCGTGCGCAGACGTTCCTGTCGTTCGTTGGCGACAAAAGCGTTGGCAAAATCGCGATTCGAAGATGTCAGATGTTTAACCATGGTCCGGTTTGCGCACTTCCATGAACAGATTCACCCCCGTCGCGTCGGAGCGGATCTGGACGGCATCGTCCGGAGCGCGGTCCGGCAGCAGGGCGCGCATATTTTGTGCGGTGCGATAAATCAGGTGCCAGTCCAGCAGGTATGACATGCCATGCCGCAGCGGATTGGACGGGTCCACGTTCGTCACCAACAACAAGCCCCCGGGCGCAACCTGGCCATAAAAGATGTCCACCAGTTGCGCGCAGGTGTGATCGGACAAATAATCAAAAAGCCCCGAGCAGTAAACAAAATCGTACTCCGGTTTAACGCCGTCTCCCGCCGCCGCCGGCTTCAGGCTTTCCTTGAGCAATTGATGAACGGTTTGCTTCTGAAACCGGACGGCGGTTTGCCGGTGGCAACGTCCTTTGATGGCCTGGATCGCCTTTTCGACATGTTCCAGGGTTTCACGGTTGAAGTCCGCCAGCGTCAACTCGACCTGCTCGCTCAAGAGCGAATCGCCCAGGAATCGTTGCACCTCAACGGCGGGGCCGCAGGCAAAGTTGAAAATGCGCGCCTTGCGCCCCAGGCGCGACAAGCGCAACGCCTCCGTCTCCATGCACCGGGTGAGATACGTCAGCCGGTTGCGATGTGCTGCCGCCGGCGGTTGTTTGAGAAACCAGCAGTTGACCACCTTGGCGTACAGGGAACCGCCCTCCTGCCCGTCGCGGGCAATCATGTTCACCATCTCATAATCGCCGGCATAACCGAGCGGTTTGTAAAAGGTGCGGTGGGCAAAGGGCGCGCACAGCACCAGGGAATGCAAATGCTGCCGCAGGTAGCTTTCATGCGCCGGTCTTTGATCGTCCGCGATCTGCTCGGCAATCACTTCAAACTTTTTAAAAAGCTCGTTTACCGGCGGGATCACCACCTGCGCGAATGCCTGCGTCACTTCCGCTTCCAATTGCCGCCGGCTGCCGTCCGGCAGCGTGCGCAAACCAGCCTCGACCTGGTCCAGCCAGATTTGCAGGTCGGCGAAGAAGGATTGCATGTCGGCGGTGGCGATTTTGTATTCCGGCAGCACCTGGTAGAATTTTTGCCATTCGGCAAGAAATGCCCTGAATTCCTCCGTGAGCCGCCCGCCGCCTTGCGCAACCCAATCCGGGTTCACCTCCATCCAGTGCGCTTCCTCCAGCGTCGCTTCGCAGACGATGCGCAGGCCCGCATCCACCACGTTGCGGACCACCGCGCGGCCCGAATAAACCGTCCGGTCTTTCAGGACGATTTTGAATTTGTTCAGCACTTCGGAAAGCCGCGGGTTCACCGGCGGATTATACAGCTCGAACACGACCGTGTGCCGCGTGACGCGCGCCGGAACGCCGCGCCATTCCACCTCGTCGGCCGTCTGGAACGTCACCCGACTTTCCTTGATGCCGGAAGGGTTCGCCGCCATTTCGCCCGGCACGATCTTTTTGAGCTCGCGCAGGTGCTGTTCGCCCCCTCCATTTCCGTTGTTGTTGACGGCCTGATTCATCTCTGGGGGAATGAATAGCCCATTTTCCGCGCCAAAACAAAGCGATTCTTGACTCGGATACTTGGCATCGCCATTGCTTTGTTCTGCCCGCGCCGGTTGCAGGTGCAAGATCCGGCGCCTTTGATGAAATCGGAAGCGGCAAAAGGGATGCTTGTCCCGTTGCAGGACAGGCGTCATATTGAAAAAATGATGTTTCCTTTTAAAAGATGCGCCAAAAATGAGGCGGTTGCTTTGAGTGTCGGCAACCGGGGAACGAACCTCTGGCGCGTTGGCCACTGCACCGGCCAAAAGCAGCGCGATCAAACGTCGCGGATGTCATTGCCACTGCCCGGCCTGGCCCGGTCAGCCGCGACAAGGGATTTGGGGTTATGATGAAAACAACCGGTCTTGCAAACGCTGTCGCCGGGCAGCCTGCCTTTACCGGTTGCGCCGCGGCGCTGAAGGCCAGATCGCTGGCCGACGGCGAATCGCATTCCGTCTCCTTCGGCGCGAACAAGATTCACTACGTCACCGTGGGTCGGGGAAGAAACACCCTTCTTTTTGTCCATTGCTGGGCGGGCAACCTCAGCTTCTGGCGCGAGCAGGTCCCGGCGCTGTCGGACCAGGCGCGGCTGGTGCTCATTGACCTCCCCGGCCACGGCCACAGCGACAAGCTGCCGGCGGAGTACAGCATGGATTATTTCGCCGGCGCCGTCCTGGCGGTGATGCACGACGCCGGGGTGGACAAGGCCGCGCTCGTCGGCCACAGCATGGGCGGACCCGTCATCTACCGCGTTTACAAACAGGCGCCGGAGAAGGTCGCCGCGCTGGTGGTGGTGGATGGGTTCCTGCGCCGGCCCCGGGTGACGCCGGGACAGGCCGAAGAATTCATCGCCCGGTTTCGCACGCCGGAATACCGCGAGAACACCCGGCAGTTTTTCGGCTCGATGTTTCCCGTTCCCGGCACCGAAGCCTTGCGCAACCGGGTTTTGTCCGAAATGCTCGTCACCCCGCAACGCGTCATGCTCGGCGCAATGGAGGGAATGTTCGGCCCGGACCAGCCCGATTGGGACCTGAAACCGGTCAACGTGCCCGTGCTCGTCATCAACGCCAAAGGCCCGATGTGGGACGCGGATGGCAAAAATTACGTCCGCTCGCTCTCGCCGCAAACCGATTACTGCGTCATGGAAGGCGTGGGCCACTGGCTTATGCTCGAGCGGCCGGCGGAATTCAACGCCCTCCTCACGGACATGCTGCGGAAGTTTGGCCTGATTGAAAAATGAGCCGGCGTGAGATGCCTGGGATTGGCCGCCCAAAGGCCCAAAGCAAGGCATTGAAATAGGGCGGTTCCAACTTTGATNNAGCGCAGACATTCTTGTCTGCGGGTTTGCGGGACATTCTTGTCCCGTGTTTCATCCTCACGAAAGAGGCGACTGGAAAGCCTGCGCTACGTAATAACTGGAAATGCTCTAGCCGGGTGTTTTTTGCGCGCCCTGCGCATTTCCACGACGAATCAATCGCGGCCTTCAGATCAAAAATGCATCCCCACCGTCAGCATTACGGCGGAACTGATGAATTCATAATTTCCGTTGGCGTTCTGGTTGGATCCAATTCCGGGGGTTGATGACGGGGTGCTGCCGGCAACCGTGTGGGTGGGGCCATAGCCGAGCTGATAGGCAATGTCGAAGTCGAAACGCTTGCCTTTGTGTCCGGCTCCAACGCTGAAAAAATACCGGTCCAGATCCGCCGCCAGCGGGGTGTAATACGCATTCGGCACGGAGCTCTCATTATAAACGAACCCGGCGCTCGCATGCCAGCCGTTGTCAAAATACCGCGTCGCACCCAACTCATACATCCAGCTCTCCTGCCAGTTGAGTGTCACCGGAGGGTTTTGGGGCCCCCCTAGCGGCGTGTTTCCTTGTTGATAGATGGCTGTCTTTCCAAAGCTGCTCCAATCCGTGTAGTCCGCGTCAAACTCCAGATTCCATTCTGGCGTCGGCCGGTACGAAAGACCACACACAACGGTCAAGGGAAACTCGAAATCCATATGTGCGGGCAGCTGTCTGGTCTGAATGAGCGGTTGCTGTTCGAATTCCGTGTGGCCATTCAAAGTGACAGCCGCCGAACTGCGGAAGGTCGCGCCAAATGAAATTTGGTCAATCGGCTGCCAGCGCAGCCCCAGATTGTAACCCACACTCCAACCGTCACCTCTAAAGCGGAAGAAGTTTGCAAGAGGTTGTGCGAAAGGGCGAAGACCTTGTTCCAAATCCATGTTCGCATAGTTCACCATCAACCCGGCGCCAATTGAAAAATCGAGCGGCAGCTTCACCGCCACAACCGGATTGAGCGTCAAATAAGTCAGCTTGCCCTGTGTGGCGACCGTGCGGAAGCCGGTGTCCTGTGGCCAGCTTATGCTCCCACCATAAGGCGCATAAACACCCAATCCAAAACTCACCGGTATGTTCGTGGAAGAGTAGGTGTAGAAAACCTGGGGAACCGCAGCCAGATGATCTGAGCTATGATAAGTTTGGCCGCCACTGGGGGGACTGTAGCTTGGGTCAAGATAGATTCCATAAATGCCGCCCCGAAGATCGTTGTCCTCAAGCTGGGTGATGCCCGCCGGGTTGTAATAAATGGCGGACGGATTGTCCGCCGTGGCCACAAACGCCTCGCCGCGCGCCGTCGCAAAGGCGTCCTGGTCCGCCAGCCGAAAGCCGTTCGCCGAAACTTTCAAGACCAAAGCTCCTGAAATCATCAGCGTCAGAAATCTGAATATGCCGGGCCGGTTTATCATTGCCGATTCATGGGATCAAACAACAAAACGAACACCGTAGATACGCATGGGTGACACGCCAGAGCAAGCAAATCTCTTGCCACCGGGCGCGACTTGACACCCGCACCGAACGAAAACAACTCCCTCTCCCCGCCAAACGGGGAGAGGGAGAAAAAATGGTGCGTGTGTCCAGCTGCACCCGGCGCAACCGGCGCATCTCTGTTTTTATGCACTTGTAAGCTATATCTCATTGGCACCCCGCTTTAGCCGGAACAATGCAGTAGGACAGGCGTCGCGCCTGTCTCTGACTTTGAATAAACGCCTTACGGCGGAAGTTTCCTCGACTCGTTGACGGCCACCAAAAGGTGCAATAAATTTTTTAGATAGAGACAGGCGCGACGCCTAGCAGCCTGTCGGACTTAGCGCAGGATTTTTTTGTTGGGATTTGAACGGCAACGGAGTTGGCGCGTCTGAAAAGCATGGCTATTCGTTTCGTCCCCATTGACCGGGACACCCCGCTGCTCCTGCCGCCCAATCTGCGCGA